>NZ_JBQHQF010000010.1:0-81913 GCF_052067635.1 Collinsella sp. HCP3S3_E5
ACTCAGCCGTTCGCCACTCGCTTCCACCCGGAGGTGGGTGCCGTTCGACTTGCATGTGTTAGGCGCGCCGCCAGCGTTCATCCTGAGCCAGGATCGAACTCTCCGTCCAAATATGTTTGGGCCTCGAGCCCGTCCGGTCCCCTCAGTCATTCGCTGATCGGTTCCGTTCGATTCATATGGTTCTGTATAGGAAAAGGAATTTCTCGGGGCCGCCTCTCGGCGGCCTTGCGAAAAACGAATCCAAGTCAGACCATTTCAAATGGTTCGATGTCTGCCCGGATGCGACACATCTGGTGTGTCCATCCTCGCAGTATCCGGTTCTCAAGGTGCACGCCTGCGCCGGTTCCCGGTCCGACCGGGCCGCGCGGCAAGGAGATATATTGCCAGACCGGAGGGGCCCGCGGGGCGGGAATCCAGCACTCCATATTTTGTTCACAAATGAACCAATCCTTCAGCTGTTCCACTGAAGTCATATCTGAAGCATTGGCTTCCGGTATTGGCGATGACCAGCTGGTTTATAGGTGTTGAGGTATCGGTCATCTCTGGTGCGCTACTTTACTCTAACGGCATCTGGTTTTGGTTTCCTGTCGGTAAAAGGCTGGTTTTGGCCGCCAGGCGTCCTTATATATAGAGAAGATCGGGTTCGAACCCGTGCACCGGCAACAAAAAAAGCGGCCGGCATCCGCCAGTCGCTTTTCTATTCTATGGTGGGCCGTCAGGGGTTCGGGCCCGCTGCGCGGGCGGCCGCTGCGGCGCTTCGCGCCTTGCGCGCTGCGCTGGCAAACGCTCACGCGTTTACTCAGCTCCGCGCCCTTTCGGGTTCGAACCCATGTAAGGGCGACAAAAAAGACGGCCAACCGAAGTTGACCGTCTCAACAATCTTTGGGTGGGCCGTCAGGGGTTCGAACCCTGGACCTTGGGATTAAAAGCCGCACCTCGTTTGATTTAACGCTTGGCCAGTGATACCGTACACCCACTCTGACCTGCGGTTTCGTTCGACTAGACGGACTGCACAGCCTGAGCGGGTTTATTCAACACGGGTACTCCGCGCGGTACGCAGCGGGTACGCACCGCGATTGTGGGGTATCGATGAAGCCAAAGTGCTACTACACCTCGTCCTGTCTCCTTCCATACCGCAACGGAGGATGGCGCGGACGCCTGAAGTTTAAGAAGCAGGACGGGACATACGGGCAGGTCAGCAAGGTCATGGCCGCCAAATCGAAACGTGCAGCTCAGGCCGAGCTGAAGGAATGGCGCGAGGAGATGGAGGATCTTGCGCAGAAGAAGCTCAAGCTCGGCAGCATGGCACATAAGACCGTAAAAGACCTGCTAGACGGCTATATCGACATGCTCAGTGCATCCGGCTCAATTGAGTCCTCGACCGTCTACGACTACCGCGGTGCCGCGCGACTTGTTGAGCGCAGAATCGGCGGCATCGAATTCGACTCGTTAGACGTAACCGCAGCTCAGAACTGGATTAACTGGGCCGTTGAGGAGGGCTACAAGCCATCCACCATTCGCAAAAGCGTGACGCTACTCAAGGCCGCATACCGCGACGCCGTTGGCAGGCTCCGCGTGATCGACTACTCCCCCGTGGACTGCGTGCGCGTGCCTAAAGCCCGTCACCGTGAGCCCAACGCACTGGACGAACGAGAGCGAGGGCGGCTGCTCACGTTCCTCTCAATCGCCCGAGATTGTCCCGAAAACGTTGGCATCTACCTCGCACTGCTCACGGGTATGCGGCGTGGCGAGCTGCTTGCGCTCAGGTGGCGCAACGTTGATTTCGGACAAAAGCTGCTGCACGTCAAAGCTTCCATCGGGTTTGGAGAAAACGGGCATTACGAGAAGGAACCCAAGAACGGCGGAAGTCGCAGGAGCATTCCCATGCCCGATGAAGTCGCGGGGATCCTTACTCGCCGCCTGACCGCCGCGCGAGCCGAGTGCTTTAAGGCGGGCGTGCCGTTCGAGCAGTCGATGTTCGTGTTGGGCGGTCCTGACGGAGAGTTCATGGCCCCTGAGCGCCTGTCGCGTCACTGGGCCGTCACGGTTCGACAGCTGGGGCTGGTAGGCTCGGAGGGCGAGCCGCCCAAGTTCCACGACCTGCGCCACACGTTCGCTACCGCAGCGATCCTCGCGGGGACGGACATCAAGTCCGTCTCCTCGCTCCTGGGTCACGCCAACGCCGCAATGACGCTGAACATCTACACGGGCGTAAACGCCCAGGCGAAGCGAACGGCAATGGATGCAGTGGCGGCAACGATGACGGCGACACCGCCCACGGCTGAAATCCTGGAACTGCGGGCGAGCGGTGAATAGGCCCCTGCGGTCCTCAGATACCGATTTTCGGCCCGTAAATACAGCGGCCGCCCATCGGGCTCCGACCGCTTTTTTCAGAGCCGCAAATCGACTCTAATTCAGACAAAAGACCAGCTAGACAGCTGTTTTCTTTTAAGACTATTCGGACTATCGGGACAATGAAACGGAGGTGAACCATGCTCGAATTCAGGATAAGCGGCGAAACCGCTAAGGCCAGCTGCTTGGCGGACCAGTTGGAAAGGGCAGGCTATGTTGTCAGGCGTTCGAAGCCCTATCGCAACAGGGACGAAGAAGGTTGTCGAATCTATCTCGAACTGGATGAGGACAAGGTCATGGGATGGATGCTTGCCAACCTTGAAAAAGCATACCTAGACAATCCCTCATAAGGCCCGCCTTTCGGCGAAGGCGAAAGGCGGGCCCGAGCACGGAAACCCACCGTTTTAAGCGGGACATACGAAGTCGGGCGAAATGGCCGTAAGGGTAGTTTTTCGAAATACGCAAGAGTCGTACGCTGCCGTACAAAACTGCGTTTTGCCCGTCCGCGTACGCGCCGAAACCTACGGTTCGGCGCTTGTTAGGGCTCTGTCCTAAAACCCGGCGCCCTGCGGGGCGAAACCCCCGTTCTCAAAGGCGCGATTAGACGGAACAGAATACCCTGCCGCCCGAAATTATCACCGATTGTCACCCCTTGGCACCAAATCGGTTCGCACGGAGCCAAAAGCCGCCATAGCCTTGTTATAGCGGCATAAGCCGCACAGTCTTTATCGGGCCATAGGCCTAGAAAGGAGTCAACTATGCATAAATCAGAGGAGGCCATTTTGGAACGGTTCCGCCTCGGCGAGTATGACACGTTACCGCTGCTCATCACACCCACAACCGCCGAAGCGGCAATCGGCATTAGTGCCAAGCACCTTTTGAGAATGGTCGAACGCGGTGAGATCCGTGGCGTTCAAATCGGGCGCCGGTGGAAGCTCAACCGTGATGACCTGCTCGCGGTCTGCGGGCTGCGCGATAAGGGCGCGGCCTAATGGGGCGCACAATTAGTGATGATGAGGCCATCAAGGCCGCATGGAATGTGCAGCTACCGCTCATGCGCATTAACCTGCCAATAACGACCGCAAACGAATTCAGGCGCTTGCATACTGCTCGCGGCAGCCGTGCATACGCCGATATGGGTGTCTGGCTCGCACTGTGTTCGCTCGCATCAACGGCTAGGGGACACGCGCTGAAACTCGATTACGCGATGCTGGCCAAGCAACTTTATGGGACGCACGGTCAATCGACTGTCGCAGCCGAGCATGTCAACGCACTGATCGCAGCGGGACTCGCGACCTCAACCGAGGACGAATGGCTCTACCTGCCCGCTGTCGATGACGCGATGATTAGGCATGGAAAGATGATTGTCGGTGGCACCCGTGGCGGGCGGCCTAAGAAGAAACGGAGGAGATAACAGTGACGGATGATCCTCCGAAAAAAGAAGTGCCGCTGGAATCATCACTTCCAACGGCACCAAGCATCACTCAGGATGCGATTAGCATTGAGAATACTATATCACGTGAACGGTTCGCACAGCTCAGCGGCGTTGAACCGCCACAAATCTGCGCTGCTGCAACGGAAACCGAGGAAGCCGCCAAATCGCGGCTATGTGACGACAAAAGTGATCGATGGCTATATCTCGCCGCGAGGGGCAAGCTTGAACTTCAGTTGCTATTAGAAATACGACGATACGAGCGCATCGGCTCATGCAAGGGCTATAAGGTTTGCGGATTGAAGAAAACCGACATCGAACTGGCCGAATTCTTTAACGCGGCGCGGCCGAGCGTCTGCAAAGCGCGAAAGGCGTTGAAATCAAGGCATCTCATCGACTCGGTTGACGGCATACTGCAACTCCGATATGCAGCCATCCTCGACGCCGCCAAGTCCATGGGATGGAGCGACTAGGCAGCCGTCCCGCATCTATTGCGGGACGGCTTTTCAGTGTTCAAAAGGGTGGGTTTAAGTGTAACGTGAGGTTACACCAGCCTGTAACGTGACGTTACATCTTCTGTAACTTGAAGTTACACTTCCTGTAACGTGAGGTTACACATGTGTAACTTGAGGTTACATTTAACCCACCCTTCAAAAGGGGGCATTCAAGCGTCCCGAAACGCAGGTAGAAGCGCCGCAGGTGTAACGTCAAGTTACATTCCATTTATATATAAATAAATAAGTAATAGATATAGGGCTTCGGTGCATCAACGACCGCTCACTACGCCACACCGGCATACCCGCGCTCAAGGCTCGCGTTCAACTCCCTTTCGACAGCCTGGGGCTACCCAAGGAGCCCCTACGGCTATCGAAAGCGCGCAGAACGCTCGCATCCACTCGGACCGTCCTCGGCCCCCACAGACGGATGGACGAACGCATCGGCAACGATCTATCCGTCCGACCATCCGGACGTTAACGCCCTCTACGGACAGACCAGAATTATGGAATCCACGTGATTTGAGGGGTACCGTTTTGGGTACTCGTTGGGTACATAAAGAAAAAGGTCAGAGACAACACCGTCTCTGACCTGCGCAAACTATGGTGGGCCGTCAGGGGTTCGAACCCTGGACCTTGGGATTAAAAGTCCCCTGCTCTGCCAGCTGAGCTAACGGCCCGCGGATGGCATTGTACCACGGTCTGAGACTATTCCCAACTCCATTGGCCGTTCTGGAAAATCACAATTTCACGTCCATCAGGTGTAATGCCCGTAATATCGATGTCGTCCGTGCCAATCATAAAGTCAACGTGCGTGCTCGAAACGTTGACTCCGTGCTCCAGAAGTTCCTCTTTGGACATGTCATACCCGCTTTCGATGCACTCGGGAAAACCGACACCCAACGCAAGGTGACAGCTGGCGTTCTCGTCATAGAGTGTGTCGTAGAACAGAATGCCGCTTTCACGAATTGGTGTGTTCTTGGAAATAAGCGCGACCTCGCCCAGATGAGCAGCACCTTCATCGGTTTCAATAATGCTCGCAAGCGTTGCCTTACCCACGCGAGCGTCATAGTCCACTACGCGGCCGTTCTCGAACTTAATCCAAAAATCGTCAACCTTATTGCCGTGGTGAATGAGCGGCATAGCCGAGTACACGATGCCGTCGGCGCGCATACGATCGGGCGAGGTGAAGACCTCCTCGGTGGGAATGTTGGGGAAGAAAGGGTGACCGTCGGGAGTTTTTCCCTTACCGCCGGCCCACTCATGGCCTTTCGTCATTCCAATCGTCAGATCAGTTCCGTTCGAAGCGGTGTAGTGCAGGCAATCAAATTGATTATCGTTTAGGAAGCGCAGGTTCTTTTCGAATGTGGCGTCATGGAGCTCCCAGTCGCTCTCCGGGTCCTGGCCATCAGCACGAGCGGTGTGCAGAATCGCATTCCACAGCTTATAGACTGCAACCTCATCGGCGTCTCCCGGGAATACCTCGCGCGCCCAAGCAGCGACCGGAGCGCCGGCGATGCACCACGGGTTAATGTTGTAGTCCAGTCCACGGCGGAAGACCTTACACTGCATGTTCCTCGCCTTAGAAGCTGCGGCAGGCTTAGCGGGATCGATACCCTTGAGGGCAGCAGGGTCCGTGCCCTCAATAAAGATAAAGCAGGCACCGTCCTGGGCAAACGAATCCAGCTGTATGCGCTTCCACTCGGGAGTCTGCTCAAAATAGCTTTTCTCGACATGCTCGTAGGTAAGCCTCGTCACGGCATCGTCAGCCCAGATGACCGTCACGTGACCGGCGCCAGCGTCATAAGCCTCCGCAACCACCACGCGCGCAAATGACGCGCACTCGACGGGAGACTGAACGACGACCTCCTGACCGGGCTTAACGTTGACGCCCTTGCGGACAACGAGACGCGCATAATTTTTAATCTTGGGCTCCAGGGACTTCATACCCTCCAGAGCCTCTTCGACCGTCAGGGCAGCTCGAATCATGTGCCACTCCATCTATCTACAGGACAGTAAAAAGGCGCGCCGCAAAAAACGACACGCCTTATATCTTAGCGATATCTATAGGTTGTAACGCTACTACTTCTTCTTGGAGGCCTTCTTGTCCTCTTTGGCAGCCGAGCGCTCGATAATAGCGTTGAGCTTGTTATCGGACATGCCCTCGGCCTGCGCGCGATACATATTACGCAAGGGACGGATGCGCACGAAGTCGTAGATGAAGTCACCCAGAATGACGATGTAGGACAAAACAATGCCGGCCATCTGGACGGGGCTGGACACCATGCCAGCGGGAGCGAAGTACAGCGAAGACCAAATGGCCACGACGAGCACCATGCCGATAGTAAGCACGGCCCACCAGATGCGACGGCGCTTGGTGTAGTCCTCATCCTGCTTGAGAAGGATGCTCGACACCGTGTAGATGCGGTCCTCCTTGGCGCGCCGCTTAGCCTTGCGGGCGCGCTTCTCCTCTTTAGAGAGGCCCTCAAGGCTCTCGCCCTTCTCGAGCTCCTTGCGGCGTGCCTTGGATGATGCCGGCACGACGCGAACAGAACTCGCTGCCTGACGAGCTGGCTTGGCGGATGCGGCGGACTTGCGCGCAACCCCGGTAACCTCGTGGGATTGCGTGCGCTTGTTCGTGGCGCTGCGGGTACTCACTTACGCGTTCTCCTTCATGCTTGTAAACTGGGAGCCCGTGATGATCTGGAAGGCCTCGCGATAGCGCTCGGACGTGCCATCGATGACCTCGGCGGGCAGATGCGGGGTCTCCCCCGTCATATCCCAGTTGGCCTTGAGCCAATTGCGGACGAATTGCTTGTCGTAGCTAGGCTGAATCTTACCCTCCTCGTAGCTGGCGGCAGGCCAGAAACGGCTGGAGTCGGGCGTGAGGCACTCGTCGATCAGCGTGACCTTGCCATCGATGACACCAAACTCAAACTTGGTGTCGGCAATGATGATGCCACGGGTCGCTGCATACTCGGCGGCAGCCTTGTAGATCTTAAGAGATAGATCGCGGATCTGCGTGGCGATGTCCTCGCCAACGATCTCGCAGCAACGCTCAAACGAGATATTCTCGTCGTGATCACCGATCTCGGCCTTCGTGGACGGGGTGAACAGCGGCTCGGGGAGCTTGGAGGCCTCGGTCAGGCCCTCAGGCAGCTGGATGCCGCAGACGGTGCCGTTCTCGTCGTAGGTCTTCTTGCCCGAACCGGTCAGATAGCCGCGGACGATGCACTCGATAGGAATCGTCTGGGCCTTCTTAACCAGCATGGCGCGGCCTGCGAGATAGTCACGATACTCGGCAAACTCCTTGGGGAAATCCGCCGGATCGATGGAGACGAGGTGATTGGGGACGATATCGGCAAACTTGTCGAACCAGAACGCCGAGATACGGTTGAGCACCTCTCCCTTAAACGGAATTTCGTCGGGAAGAATAAAGTCGAACGCAGAAATGCGATCGGTGGCGACCATCAACAGGTTTTCGCCGGCATCGTAGATATCACGAACCTTGCCACGGGAATCCGGACGACGCTCCATCGTTGTCACGTGAGTCACTCCTTACCTAAATACGACAGAAATGCGGGTTCTTTACCGCACGTTTTCGCAAACTCGGAGCGGCAGGGACGCGGTCCCTCCTTCACCGAATAGCGAAAAGCTAGTGCTCCATTGTAGTAGATGCCGCGTCCGCCGTGTGCTCGCGGGGCAGATGAATCGTAAAAGTCGTACCCTTTCCAAGCTCCGACTCCACGGATATGTAGCCATGGTGACGCTCGACGATCTGTTTAGTTACGGCGAGGCCGACGCCCAGGCCGCCAGCTTCGCGGGCGCGGCTGGCATCGGCGCGCCAAAATCGTCCGAAGATACGCGACAGATCGTCCTTGGCAATACCGATACCGGTATCCGAAACGGCAATACTGACATGCTTGCGGTCACTGAGCACCGACACTACGACCCAACCACCCTCGGGGGTGTAGCGCATGGCGTTGCTCATGAGGTTGATGACGCATTGCGTGATCATGTCGGGATCGGCCTCGACGACATCGTCGTGCCCCTGGGTTTCATCTGCAAAGCGAAGGCGAAGGTCACGGTCGGCAAACAGACGCTCCTGGCCGTTCACAATCGATCGCACGAACGGAACCATGTCCACCGGTTCGAGATTGAGCGGAGCCGTGCTGTTTTCCATACGCGATAGGTCGAGCATCTGCTGCACCAAACGAGCGAGGCGACGCGTCTCGGAAGCGACCGTCTCCAGATGCTCGTCGTCGGTGGGGTACACGCCGTCTTGCATGGCCTCGACCGTTGCAAGCATGGCCATGAGCGGTGTACGAAGCTCGTGTGCGACATCCGAGGTCAGGCGCTTTTCGTGCTTCATATCTTTCTCGAGCGAGGTGGCCATCTCGTCAAAGGTCTCACCCAGCTGATCGATTTCGTCATCGCCGCGCAAGCCCGTACGAGCAGACAGATCGCCGTCGCGAATTTGCTTGGCTGTGCTCGTAATACGATGAATCGGCTTGGTAAGCATGCGCGACACGAGCGATCCGATAACGACCGAGATGCAGATTGCAACAACCGCGGCAAGAGCCATGGCGTTAAAGGTCTTCTCCCTAAACGCAGAATCTGCCTTAGTGAGCAGAGCGTCGGAGCCGATAGCCCATAGCTTTACCTGTCCGACATGCTCGCCAGAGGACGTAACGATTTCGACGTTGGCAACGCTATCGGAGTCGGTGGGCGCTGACGAGACCGGGCTATGCGAGGCCTTTTTACCGCTCGAGCTGCTCGACGGCAATTCGCTCTCGCGCACATCGGCGGTCGCACTTGCCGAAGGCCATGAGTCGTCATAAACGACAACGCCCTTTTTGTTGACGACCTGCATACCCAGGTCGTCGGACACCAAGCTCGATGTCGCGACCGTGCGCAGCTCGCCCGCAGTCCAATTGCCGTTTTCCTCATACGACGTCGCAAGCTTTTCGGCAGCAGAATTGGCGATCTCGACGATATTGGAGCGCGTGTAATCCGAAAAGACGGTGCCCCACACAACGGAGACAACGCCCACCAGCACCAATACCGTCATGAGCGATGTCAGGGCAAAAGCCAAAGCCATACGCGAGGGATAGCTCATCGCCGGCCGTGAATCGGAACGAGGCGTGTTCCAACTTGCCTTGGAACCCGCCTCGTTCTCCTGCTTGTGCTTTTGTCCGATTTCAAAGCGCGCAGGTGTCATATGTGATTTACCTATTTCTCGTCCGACTTATCGGTCTTGGCCGGAGCCTCGAAGCGATAACCGACGCCGTGAACGGTATAGAGCCACTTAGGCTTCTTGGGGTCGTCGCCCAGCTTGGCGCGAAGGTTCTTCACATGGCTGTCGATGGTGCGCTCGTAGCCCTCAAAGTCGTAGCCGAGCACCTTCTCGACCAGTTCCATACGGTTATAGACGCGACCGGGATGGCGAGCAAGCGTGGTGAGCAGCTTAAACTCGGAAGCGGTCAAATCAACTTCCTTGCCCTCGACCAAGATCTTGTGGCCCGAGATATCGATGACCAGATCGCCAAAGTCGAGTACCTCAACGGCGGGCTCGTCTGCCTGGTGAGCACGACGGAACAGGGCGCGAACGCGGGCGACGAGCTCGCGCGGCGAGAACGGCTTGATCAGGTAGTCGTCGGCACCAAGCTCGAGGCCGATGATGCGATCCTCGATCTCGCCCTTGGCGGTAAGCATGATGATGGGCACATCCGAGGTATCGCGGATAGTGCGGCAAACGCGCTCGCCGGGGATCTTGGGGAGCATAAGGTCGAGCACGACCAGGTCGAACTGGTGCTTCTCGAACTCCTCGATCGCAGACTGGCCATCGCCAACGCCAACAACCCAGTAGCCCTCGCGCTCGAGATAGGCAGCGACAGCGTCACGGATCGCCTTCTCGTCCTCGACCAGCAGAATCTTTTTTGCATCTGAAGCCATAACACGGCCCCCCTGTCTCAATTAGCTAAGAACAAGCCCATTTTAACGCACCTGAGCCCACCGGGCATCGCATGGGCGCGACAGCTCGGCGGGCGGTACTCACGGTTACAATGGGCTTATTCCCTCGTTGGAGCCTTTTTAACCCCTCGGCGCTAAAGAGAGAACAGGCGAGCGGTAACCGTCTCGGGAATTCCTTGGCTATTACGCACCGTGGCATAGGTTAAAAACGTATTCGATTTTCCCGCCGTAGCTGGATAATCGCCATATTCGAGAGCGCGGTCGGGCGACAGCAGCGAACCATAGGTTTTAGCGGAGGTATCGATCAGAAAATGCGATGCCTGAACCTTAACCAGATATTTGCCCTTCCTGCCGGCGGCGCACGCAAGCGGTTCGCGCGATAGAAATTGATACGGGCCGCCCTCGTTACCAATGTAGGTACCCATATTGCCCAGGCCGCCCACGCCGGCATAGGTCGCCTCAATGGAGAACACAAACGTATCGCCCATATATACGGCCTCGAAAGGTGACACCGACGAAGGAAGGACCAGCTGAGCCCTCTTGGTATTGCTGCCGTCCGTCAGGTCGATCGCCGTCATGCCGTAGTAGACGCCCTCGTCATTGCGCACGCGGGGTGAGATAGTCAGGATGCCATCGCTCACGCGCGGTGCAGACGCAAAGCGGCCTGTCGACTTCCAGATTGCCTCCGCTTTAGATTCATCGAGCGAACGGCGGTAGCAATATGAATCGCTGCCGGTCTTATTGCCACCGGTCGAAGGCATCTTGTACCAGATGACCGACGAGTCAAAGGCGGTAAACAGCGGAGGGTCGTAATCCTCACCGCCGCGATCAAGCTCAACGGCATTACCAGTAAGCGCCGCGCCCGACAGGGTTTGCGCATAGAGCTTCCACGACGAATTCGCGTAGTTCATCTCAACCCACGCAAACACACTATCGGTGGCGCGAACGTCGTAAAACGCATAACCGGAACCCTCGACAGGATCGTCAATCAACGTGGTGAGTGAGCCGTCCCCCATGTTGAACACGCCAAGCGTGTTGGCATGCAGCGCAGATGCGGGCGCCATCATCGCCGCAGCGTAACCGCCATCGCAGTAGTACAGCAGCGTCCCCAATGGCAACGTCCACGACGCCGTCGGCTTAAGATCAATGTCGACGGCCTCATACTCTTCGGTAATCGAGACGATCTTGGAATCATCTTTGATAACCTGCGGCTCACCGGCAGCATCATCGCTGGTGCCCGTTTTTTTCGAGCACCCCGCAAGCAGCGTGGCAGCACTCGCGGCAGCACCACCCAACACAAATCCTCGGCGCGTTACCCCATTCTTAACGCGATCAAAAATACTCATTAGGCAATCTCGGCACGCGCGGCCTCGATGGCACGCGTAAGTTGGTCGGCACAGGAGGTCTTTTTCGTGCCGCACGTATTGCCGGCCAACACCTCAATCACACGATCGGAAGAAGCACCTTCGACCAATTTAGAGATGGCCTTGAGGTTGCCGTTGCAGCCGCCGGTAAACTCAACGCCCAGCACTTTGCTGCCGTCATCGGAAAGATTGAGGTGAATATTGCGAGTACACACGCCCTGGGGCTTGTAATCAAACGAAATCATGCGATCTCCTTCTCAGAATGTCATTCGAGACGACTATTATCCCCGTCTTTCCATAAATGCAACGAGGCGCTTTACCGGCAACACACATTACCAGCAAAGCGCCCTAAATAGCTAACGTTATGCCCGAACCTACTCGAAGCTCAGCTGCTCCAGACGATCGAAGACCGTATCGATGCGGGTGAGGAAGTCCCACGGATCAAAGATCTCGTCGAGCTTCTCCTGGCTGACGGTGCAGCGCGGATCGGCCTCGAGGCGCTCCTTGAAGGTGGGGCCGGAAACGCAGTCCTGCACCTCATGCCAGGTCGCCATGGCGTTTTCCTGCACGATTGCGTAGGCGTCCTCACGGGTAATGCCCGTATCGACGAGGGCCAACAGAACCTTGGAGGAGAAGATGAGACCGCGGGTCTTGTTGAGGTTGGCCATCATGCGAGCCGGATACAGCTGGAGGCCATCGATAACGCGGATAAGGCACTGGAACATGTGGTCAAGCGCGATAAAGCTATCGGCCTGGGCGACGCGCTCGGCAGAAGAGTGCGAAATGTCACGCTCATGCCACAGGGCGACGTTGTCGAAGGCGACCTGGGCGTTGGACTTCACGACGCGCGACAGGCCGCAGACCTTCTCCATGGTGATCGGGTTACGCTTGTGCGGCATGGCGGAGCTGCCCTTTTGACCCTTGCGGAACGGCTCCTCGGCCTCGAGCGTATCGGTCTTCTGCAGATTGCGAACCTCGGTAGCGATACGCTCGCAGGTGGCCGCCGTGGTGGCGAGGACGCCAGCGAGGTAGGCATGATGGTCGCGGCTGATAACCTGCGTGGACAGCGGGTCGTAAACCAAACCCAGGTGCTCGCAGACATACTCCTCGACAAACGGCTCGATGGAGCTGTAGGTGCCAACGGCACCCGAGATGGCACCGAAGGCGACGTTCTTGCGAGCGTCCTCAAGGCGATCCAGATCGCGCTTGAGCTCCCAGGCCCAAGAGCCAAACTTCATACCAAAGGTCATAGGCTCGGCGTGGATGCCGTGAGTGCGACCGGCGCAGAGCGTGTTACGCTCCTCGAAAGCGCGACGTTTGCAGATCTCGCCGAGTTTCTTGACGTCCTCGATAATTAGGTCGCAGGCCTGGGTGAGCTGATAGCACAGGGCCGTATCGCCCAAGTCAGAGCTGGTCATGCCATAGTGAACCCAACGGCTGGGCTTAGGCTCGCCCTCGGGAACATCGGCGTCGATATACTCCTTCATATTGGTCAGGAAGGCAATGACGTCATGGCGCGTGACTTCTTCGATCTCGTCGACCTTCGCCTTCTCAAAGTTGGCGTGGTCGCGGATCCACTGAGCTTCTTCTTTAGAAATACCGATCTTGCCGAGCTCCGCCTGGGCCTCGCAGGCCAGAACCTCAATCTCCTGCCAAATGGCGTACTTGTTCTCGAGGGAGAAGATGTGTCCCATCTCCGGGCGGGTATAGCGATCGATCATAGCGGCTCCTTTTTGGTTATTGGCACGTTGGTCGTAACTCAACCATTGTACCGTGCGCAGGTGCAAGTATAGGCAGCAGGTATTAACCTAACATTTTGCCATTTGCCTAACGTTCACACCTTGTCGGGTTCGAGTCCCGGCGCTTTATTGAAAAAAGCACGACACCGTGATGGTGCCGTGCTTGTACTTTTAACTGGAGCGGGCAACGGGACTCGAACCCGCGAGTGTCAGCTTGGGAAGCTGATGCCTTACCACTTGGCGATGCCCGCATATGTGGGGGATAGTATAACGCGGTTGTCTTGTTTGATACAAGGGCGCTAACCCTTGTTTTACGCATGGAAAAACATCTTCTTGTTGCTCGAATTGCGAAAACAGGGACTCGAGTAACCTGTTTTACACCGTCTTCTACCTGCTCTTTTGTTTGATTATCTAAAACCGGTCTCCATTTGTTGGGAACTTGGCAAGTTCTTGGTCAGCTCGCGGTACTTACCCGTATGACCCCCGGCGCTAATCTCATCCCACGCGCCGCAATCTCCCAGCGCGGCGCACAAAGGATAAGGAGCAGCCATGTCCAATGCACCCACGCACTCTGTCCACAGCGCAATCGCAACAGCACCGCTGCTCCTATTCCTCTTGTTGTTTCTAGCCTGCGCCATGCCTGGTACCGCCTGCGCCGTCGATGGAAACGATACGCTTAGTTTTCGCACCATCAGCGATATGTGCGGACCGTTTGGCATTGGCAAGTACGAGGCACAAGACGCCTCGATTTCTTACTGCATGAACCAAGACTGCCCCGGCCCCAGCAGCCCGGGAGGACCCTGGCGGACCTACAATCAGGGTTGGACATGGCTCGACAACGAGTTTGCCGCCGTCATCTGCCATGGATACCCTTCCGCCACATCATTTGGCGGCCATAACCTAACGGCCGAACGCGCCCGCGCCGCAACCCAGATTGCCGTGTGGATGCTCAAAGGAACCACGCGCCCCGATGGCTCTTTTGCGTATACAAACAACGCCGGCGTTGCCAAAAGCGGCAAGTTCGATCAAGACGCCGAGGTTGTCGCGGCGGCGCGCTGGCTCTACGACAACGCAAAAGCCGGAAATATTAAGGCCGACCCGCATCGCGCCAGACGCTATCACGGACCCGTCTCTAACGAAGGCCGTCACCAGGATATGCTCTACGTTTTGCCCACCATCAACATATCCTTTGAGAAAAGATCTGCAAACACTGTCATTACCAGCGGGAACGATACGTATCAGTTAGGTGGGGCGACGTTTAACATCTTTGAGGAAAACACGGACAAACACGTCGGCAGCATCAAAATGGACGGCAACGGTCGTGCACGGGCAACACTTTTGCCCAACACGGCATACTACCTAATCGAAACCAAAGCGCCGACAGGCTATCTGTCCCGACGCGATCGCATTGCCTTTACCACCGGAAATAGCGGCGGACATGTCACAATCAACGAGCAGCCAGGTTCTATCACGCTGCGTGTCGTCAAAACCGATGCCGCCACGAGTGCCGGAGCGCAGGCGGGAACCTCGCTCGCCAAAGCCGAATTTACCTGTGTCTCGCAATCTACCCCTGGGTGGACGCGCACCTTCACGACCGAAGGCGATGGCCAGGCGACCTTAAGCGGCATTCCCCTGGGAACCTTTACCCTCTACGAATCGAAAGCACCAGAGGGCTACCTGCTCCCCCATGACAGCTGGACCTATACGATCGGCCCCAATCAACTAAACGACATGGGCGTCGTTGAGATCGAACGCCGCATCCCCAATACTCATATTGCGTTTGACCTCGAGATTTCCAAGTTCAAGGATTACGGGAACGGCCAGCAATCGGGATTAGAACAGCCAGCGGAAGGCGTCGTCTTTGAAATCGTCAGCAACAGCTCTAAGCAGGTCGTAGGCACATTGACGACAAATATCTATGGCTTCGCATCCACCAAAGACCAGCCCAAGGCCTGGTTTGGCGCGGGCACACGACCGGACGGCGTCCATGGAGCCATCCCCTACGATCGTGAGGGCTATACCGTTCGCGAGGTCCCGGAAACTGTTCCCGCAGGCTTCAAGCGGGCAGAGGATTGGACCATCGCGCCCGAGCAAATCGCCGACGGAGCCAAGCTTCAGTACATAGTGGACAATCACACCCTTTCGACACATCTCCAAATCATCAAACGCGATGCCCAGACGGGAGCTTCCGCCCCCCCTTGCCGGCTTTAGTTTTCAGCTGCTCAACAGCAACCGTGAACCCATCTCTCAAACATGCTGGTATCCGACGCACAACGTTATGAACACCTTTACCACCAATGCGACCGGCACCGTCACGTTGCCAGAATCGCTCAAGCCGGGCACATATTACGTACGAGAAGTCGCAGCCAAAGCGCCCTACCTTGTGGGCGACGAACTGAAGGTGACGATTCCTGCCGATGCGGATCTCACACCTATCGCCGCCGTCTCGTATTTCAACAGCGCTGCAACCGGAAGCATCGAGATCGTGAAGGCTGACGCAGTAGACGGCAGTGCCCTATCTGGTGCCAAGTTTGAAATTCGCGCTGCCGACGATATCGTTTGCCCCGATGGCCACATTGCCGCCCTTGCCGGTGAAGCCGTTGCCGCCGTCACAACCGATGAACAGGGTAAAGCTCGCGTAGACAACCTTTCGCTGGGTTGCGGAACGGCACGATACGAAGTCGTTGAAACCCAGTCTCCCGACGGCTATCTACTTGATCGGACAGCACATATCGTTGAGCTTGCTTATATCGACCAGAAGGTCCCCGTGGTCGAGTCGCAGATCGAATTGCCTAATGATTACACCAAGGTCGATTTCTCCAAGGTCGATATGACAGACAAGCATGAAGTTAAAGGCGCCCGACTGGTCTTATGCGACGCCGATGGAACAGAAATTGATTCTTGGATATCATCCGAGCAGCCCCATCGCGTGGAGCACCTTGAACCCGGTTCTTATACCCTACGCGAAACAATGTCCCCGCGCTCCTATGACCTCGCTGAAGACGTATCCTTTGAAGTCGAGGATACGGGGAAGATCCAGGCCGTAACCATGACGGATGCACCGATTGAGATTAAGGGGAGCGTCGACAAGCGACAAGAAATCGCGCGGCCAACCGCAAAGGGAACAGTGGCGAACGGCGACGGTAAAAACCGGGCGGCGACGCAACCCGACAGTAAGGGCTCCTATTCCTACACCATCGACGCTCAAAACGAATCGAGCACCTGGGTCGACGAGTTCACCGTCACCGACGATCTCGAATGTGCCAAAGACGGCACGGCCAAACTTGTCGCCATTAAAACCCCGATCGCCGTCGGCGACTTAAATGGGCTCTGCAATGTTTGGTATCGAACGTCACCGGCAGACAAGTTGGGCATAAAGGAAAAGGCCGACGCCACACTTGACGATGAACACACCAACCCGTGGCTCGAGACAGCCGAGGTCAAAGAGCGGCTGGGCGAGGATGTGCGGATTGTCGATTACGATGGCTGGAGTCTTTGGAAAGCCGATGTCTCGACCACGGAGTCTTCCACCCTCGAAGTAAAGGACCTTACGCTTTCGGACGACGATGTTATCACGGGGATTCGCTTTGAGTATGGCTCGGTTTCCGCAGACTTTACGACCCGGCGCGACAACGATTCTTGGAATCGCAATGGGCTTAAAGACGAGCATGACGACCTTGACGACGCGACGGCATCCCTCAAATCGGATTTACACGGAGCAATCATCCGGATGTGTGCAACCTCATCCTATACGCCCCAAACCGCACTCGCCAACAGTGCCCGTGTTGACCTTTGCCGCAACGGAGGAGGCGAAAAACTCGAGTCGCACGATAAAGATCGTGTTGTTCAAAAATGCGCCATTCCGCAGGATCTTCCAAATACGGGCAATGCACCCATCATCTCTTTTCTCACCGCATTATTGACCGCCGGTGGCACAGCAATTTGGCTCACTTGGCTAAGCTCGGCATCAAAAGAGGAATAGGTAGAAATAACGGGCGAGCCGATATGCCGGCTCGCCCGTTATCTGGCGTATGTAACCAAAGGCTATTCCGTAGACGCAGACCCGCCGTCAACAAGTTCCAGATCGCCATCCGAAATGCCGTCGGCACCCAAACTCTGCTCTTGCTCCACCTCTTCGCTCATCGTGGACCTGGGCGTCGACCCCTTAGCGCCCACGATATATGCGGCCCCCAGACCCATAGCGATGGCGATCAAAAACAGAACCACATAGACGGGCCAATGGCGTTTGATGTATGAAAACACGCTAACTCCTTAGAGGTCCGCTACGAACGGCGGATGACCTCGGTGACAACCTCGGACACCGTAGCGATGTTCGCCGGGTTGACGTTGTACGGCAAATCGTCTTCGGTGCGCGCGCAGGCAAGACGCGGGCCATCGACACCGGCAATTGTGAGGGCGCGACGGCTCGCCTCGAGCGCGGCATAGGCATCGGTCTTGGCATAGGGCATCTCAAACGCGCCACAATCAACGTGGAACGACTTGCACACCTTGCTGACCAGATTCATGATGCGGCGATCACCTTTGAGCAACTGCTGCTCGCCTTCGACCGTCACGACCGAAAGCCTACCGGCTCCAATGGACTCAAGATTGATAAAGAACACACCACGCAGCTTATCGCGATGGGCTTCGAGGAACGCCTTCATACCGGCGCCGTCACAATCCGAGGCACCCGTTGCCACAAACCAGATATCGTGACCAAGCAGCTCGTCATCACCCATGGAGGCAACAGCCGAAAGCATGTCCTCGGCAGAAGCGCCGTCAGAAGAGGTGGCACCGCCCTTCCAGCCGTTATCATCGTCCTCAAAGTTATCCCAAGAGCCGATACCGCGGCCAGACTTCTTGGCATCGTAGTCACCCTCGACGCCCAGCCAGTCGCTCATGCTGTTCTGCTCATTCTTCTTTTTGCGTCCGAACAAGCCGCCCAGACCACGCTTCTGAGGCTTTG
Source organism: Collinsella sp. HCP3S3_E5 (assembly GCF_052067635.1). Lineage (NCBI taxonomy): Bacteria > Bacillati > Actinomycetota > Coriobacteriia > Coriobacteriales > Coriobacteriaceae > Collinsella > Collinsella sp. HCP3S3_E5. The sequence goes on from NZ_JBQHQF010000010.1 coordinate 18,321, forward strand.
CCTCCTTGGCGACGGGAGCCGAGATGGTTTCGATGGGCTGAGCGCCCGAAGAAACGGGCATGGAGGGGGGAACCGGTGCCGACGTGGGCTCGGGCCCCTGAGCTGTCGCGAAAGGATCGTCGGCCTGAGCCGAGGGGTCGGGGAGATCGAAGAGGGATGTGCGGGATGCGACGTTGGCCTGCTGCATCGAGGGCAGCGACGGATCGGGGACCGAGGCAAGCGGCGAAGAAGAAGGTGTGAGCGCCGGAACAGAAGCGGGATCGGGGATATTCATCTGCGGACGCGGTGCGGCCTTGGATGAAATCTGTGCCATGAGCGAATCAACCGTCTCGACCTGCGCCGATGCGGGGTTGGCAACCGTGGAGCCGGGATCGCTCGGGGCAGGCATGGTAAAGATCTGCGTAGAGTACGGCCTGGACTCATCGGCGTTAGAAATCACCGGGGTCTCTTCTTGCTCAACGACGACCGTCGCGTCGGCTTCAATCTCGTCGGCGGTGTTCGTCTCGGCGTCAACGTTCTCAACCTGCTCGGCATCGAAACTCTCAGCCGGCTCGGCTTCGGGCGCCTCGATCTCATCTGCAGCATCCTGGGACTCATCGGAAACAGAAAGGGGATCGGCGATGGCAGTACCCTGCTTCTCGAACGTTATCGTGGCATCGAACTTCGCGGCATCGAGCGTCTCGGTGGCGTCGATTGGCTGCTGGGCCTCAAAGGACGTCGTAGCCTCGGCGACCTCCGTCGCGGCAGGCTGCTCAGCCTCATGCTGTTCAAATTCCCGCGCCGCACGCTCACGCTCGGCCTCGGCAGCCTGCTGGTGGGCAATAGCCTCCCGCTCTGCCACCTCGCGCGCAGCGGCACGCTTTTCCTCAAGGTCGTCGACAAGTTTTTTACCCTTAGCGAGTGCGCCCTTAAAGAAGCTTGAAGCGCTGGCTCCAATCGAAGAGAACGCAGATGCTATATCGGCATGGGGCGTCGCGACCGGTAGATCGGCCGAAAAATCGGTATCGCTCTCATAGGAAACGCGCTGCGGATACTCATCGTAATCGCTGGCGGAATCGTCGTACACATCCTGAACCACCGGAGCGGGTGCAGCGGTGTCCGGCTCGGGTGCAGGGCTGGGCTCGGGTTCCGTCTTGGGCTCGGTATCGACGACGGGCTCGTCGGCAGGCGCGGCGACAGGTTCAACCGAAGCAGGCTCGGGATCGACCGTCGGCTCCTCGCCCTCTTCGTAATCAAGCGTGCACGACTCGGGAAGCATCCCCAAGGCACGAATGGCATCAGAACCAAAGCGAATATTACCGGCAGCATTGCGATACAGCTTGGGCTCGGGCTCGCTCGGCTCGGCGACAGCGGGCGCCCCAATCGACTCGACGGCATCCTCATCCGCGACCGGCTCGGCAGCAACCTCGGCTTCAGCCTGAGCCTCGGGAGCAATGACACCAATCAGGGTTTCGTCAGCTGAGGCACCCTCAAAGCCATCAATCTGCTCGTCAAAAACTTCGCCCTGCTCGGATTCGGGAGCGATCGGCTGGCCAAACTCGTCCTCGTTGTAGGAGGGTTCTTCGTACTCGATCGTGTTGCCGTAGTCGTTTTGCTGCTGGGCAGCGGCATACTCAGCCGCCGCGCGCGCCATCTCCTCGGCACGACGCTTTTGCTCACCAAAATAGTCATCAAACGGAATGTCGTTGGGGAACTCGTTTTCGCCCTGGTAAGGGGCAACGTTATCCATGACACCGAGCATCGCGGCTACAGAAGACTTATTGCAGACCGCACCGGACGTATAGGGAAGAACAAAACGGTTGGCAATGATATTGGCCGCGTTGGCGAGCGCCACAAGAGAGGCGAGGATCGCAACGATCCAAAGCAGAACCTTAAGAGCGCCGGGGAGCGGCAGAATGCGCAGAATGGCGACGGCAGCGGGGACAATCGTGGCGACCGGCAGCATCTTGGCGATGAGTGCGCGATACGGCGCATACGGTTCGCGAGCGAGGAGCTCGGCACGCGGAGAATCGTAATGGGCGACAACAACCACCGGACGGTTGCGCGGAGATGCAAGCGGACCTGTGGCCTTGTGATAGGCAATGACATTTTGACTCACGCCCGTCTTGCCCAGGCGAGAGATAACAGGGCGACCGGTACGCTCGAGCACATACAACACGGCACCGACGATGGCCAGCAGAACACCGATTAAGCCGATGCTGCCGCCAATACCCATAAGCAGGGCGCCGGCAAAAGACAGAATGCCTGTGACGGCAAATGCCAGCCTGCTGGGTGCAGGAGCGTTAAATTCCTGGACTTCGGGATCAAAGCCATGATTGCGGAAGATCTGGGCGATATCCTCGGCAGCCAAACGCTCTTCTTCGCTGCACGCCGGCGTGATGCCCGTGCCCTGTAGCAGATGATTGATATAGTTCTGGGTGTTCGCCATGTGCGCTCCACATCCATAATCCGACAAATAGGCCCAATGCTTGCACATTAGAACCGTATATAGTCGAAAGTATACCCCGAGCGAACGCAATCGGCCGAAATCTGGGCATCTTAACGCACTGAGCGGACAAGGATATAGCCTAATCTCCATATCGGATTAAAATCATGGCATCAAATAACCTTCCCATGCGAGGATTCTATGACGGTAAGCGATATGACCGCGACAAACAAAACAAATGCGCCAGAACCCGGTTTCGACAAAACCGCCCAGCGTATCCTCAACCTTTTCTTTGTCCTCAACAGTTCCCCCGAGCCTCTAACAACCGAGCAGATCGTGCTGGATTCTGACCTAGGCTACGGATCGGGCAACGTCGACTCGGATAAGCGAAAGTTTCGCCGCGACCGCGACAAGCTGCTCGAGCGGGGCATTGTGATCAAGGAAGTTCGCGCCGCGGGTGCCCAGGAGACCGAGGAGAGCGCCTGGACAATCGACCGTGAGCATACGTTTGCCGCGGGCGGCTTGATCACCGCAGACGATGCCGACATTCTGCTAAACGCTATCGATCAGACCCTCACCACGGGCTCTTCGGCCTTTGCGACCCCACTCGCCGACATACGCTCCAAAATTGCCTATCTTACCGGCGAGACGAATACGGCCGAGCCCCCCGTTGTTCACTCGCCGACGGTCGATGCGGTATGGAGCGCGTTTGCCGACCGATGCGCGCTGCGTTTTTTGTATCAAAACGGACGGGGTGAGCAACGACAACGCACTGTTTGCGTCTACGGCATGTTCGAGCGCGAAGGAACAGCCTACTTTTGCGGCCTAGATGACGCCACCGGAAAAATCAGAACCTTTCGCTGCGATCGCATCGTTCGTGCGTGGCGTCCATCGCGGGCCTACGCCATTCCCGCAGACTTCAATCTCAACGATTACCTCTTCTTTGAATTCGATTTCTCCGATTGCCAGCCCGTCACGGCAACTTTCTCGTTTGCTCCGCAGGCTCAATCCGACATGGTCCACGGCCTCACACGTGGGCGAGGAAGGCTCGAGCACGCTAAAGACGGCTGGACCTGGACCGTTGACGTTCGCGACCTGAATGCGGCAGCGTCATTTTGCATGGAACACAGTGTTGACGGTATGAGGCCCGTAGCGCCCAACGAACTCAAGCAGGCGTGGAACCGCCTCATCGAAAGGACAGTGAGCGCTCATGGCCGCGCGTAAGCTCACCAGCGAACAAAGGCTCTCGCGCTCCATCGACATTATGGAGGCACTCTATGCCGCCGGCGAGGCGGGCATGACGCGAGACGAAATCTGCAGTCGCTTCGATATCTCCGGAGCTTCGCTCGACGAGATCATCGGCATCATCTCGACGCTCGCAGACCGCGAATCGGGCGCGCGCATCATTTGCGAATGCCGCGATGAACGTGTGGTTCTCATCGGCGATGCGGGCCGTGTGCTGCCGCTTCGCCTGAGTGCCGCCGAGGGCGCCGTACTCAATCATGAATTGGAGTCACTCGGAATCGAGGAGTGCGCGGCGGCGCGCATCCGGCGCGCACTCCTTCCGGCGGAACTCGGATACAACCAACGCGTTGACGATACCGTCGCCCGCGGATCTTATTGGCAGCAACTCTGCTGTGCAATTCAGGATGGCGTGCGATGCCTCGTCACCTACCGCTCCCTGGACGACCAGCATCCACGCAGGCGATTGATCGACCCCTTAAAGATCGCGACCAACGGCGACCAAACGTACCTGATTGCCTGGGATGTCGAGGCAGACGGGCAGCGCTCCTACCGTATGGACAAGATCGAGGAGCTTCTGCTGACGGAAGACTCCGTCGTGCGTCACACGACCGAAACCACGTCCCTGCACGATTCCCTTGCACAGGCAAGCCAGAGCGTTAAGCTCCTGATGCCGCTCGATATGGCAGAACGCGTGAGGTGGGCAGGTATCAGGTCAATTAAAGCCGATGGGGAGGGTACGGCAAGCGTGACCGTTTGCTATAGCTCCGAAAACTGGCTGTTTAGCCAGATTATCGCAGCGGGCGGAGCCATCCGCATCGCAGACGACCCCGCCCTTTCAAAGCGTCTATGTGATGCCGCCGAGGCAATGGCCTTCCGTTCTTAGCGATGGCGTTCGTGCGCTTGGCGCCATAACTGAAGATAGTGGCCGATCTGCGCCGTTTCGATGCGCTGATACGAGCTGGTAGGCAGCGATGTCAGAAATTTCTTTCCGTAACCCTTCGTCACCAGACGCGGGTCGGCCAAAATCAACACGCCGCAATCGGTCGATGAACGAATCAGGCGACCGGCCGCCTGCTTGACCTCGAGAACCGCCTCGGGCAGCGAGTAGCGTACCCAGGCGCGGTCCTCGCGCAGATTGCGCTCGCACGAGAGAGGATCGGTGGGGCTCGAGAATGGCAGCTTGGGGATAATGACGCATCTCAGCGTCTCGCCGCTGGCATCGAAGCCCTCCCAAAATGCTTTGAGAGCAAAGAGCGACGAGGTCGACTCGTTGATAAAGCGATCGCGCAAGCGACGGGGAGACGAATTGCGCTGCTGGCAATTGAGTTCCAGGCCGGCACGCGCCAGCTTGGGCTCAACCCGAGCGTACAGATCTTCCATATCGCGGCGATTGGTGAACAGCGTGAGTACCGACCCGCCCATGGCAAGATGGGCATCGACCAATACGCGCTCGAGCGCGGACAGATAGCCCTCGCGGTCGCGAGGGTCGGGAATGTCCCCCGCCACGACTACGGCCATGTTCGAATCGAAGTCATAGCTCGAATCCAGATGTAGTGACGAGGATGCCGAAGCGCCAATGCGATCGAGGCCTACGGCATGGTTAAAGTGCTCAAAGCTCTTGGACACCGTCATGGTTGCCGAGGCAAAGATGGCCGTATGCACCTCGGGCAGCCACTCGTTCGCCAGGGCCTCGCCGATGTCGATGCGCTCGGCGGTCATGGATTCTCCGCCCGCACGTAGGCGGCGGTTGACCTGCAGCGAGTACACATAATGCTCGTCGGTGCCGTCAATGATGAGCTTGAGGTTCTCGGCCAGCTCGTGCAGACGGCGCGAAATATCGCCCAGGTCGACGACGACCTCGGGTTTATCGGCAGCGACAGCCTGCACCAGCGCGGCAACATTTTTATCCGCCTGCTCCAGGGCATCGATAGCAGCGCTGGCAGACTGCAAGAAGTCATGCCAGTCATCCGACTCGCGCAACTCGGGGCCAATCCACAGATTTGCGCTGTCGTAGCCACCGCGGGCGCGACGGCCGAGCTCACGCACGCCGTCAAACACCTCGGCGAGTGCCATGCTCGCGCGTGCGACCGTAGACGTCGCCTTCGCGGTGAGCCCCAGATAAAGCGTGGAGCCTTCGGATGTCGCCAAATCACGAGATACCTGGCTCAATGCACCGGAGCTCGACCCGCCAAGGCGCTCAAATAGCACACGAGATTCGTCTGCCGAGACCACGCGCGCCCACTGGCGGCGCGCCTCGCGCTCGATGGAATGGGCCTCGTCGATTACCCAGTGGCGGATGGGAGGCAAAATTCTCCCTTCGGCCGCAACGTTGCGAAACAGCAGGGAATGATTTGTGACCACGACATCGGCATGCGCCGCGCGACGACGGGCACCGTGGACGAGGCATTTATCGGGAAAGAACGGACACAGGCGGCGAGCGCATTCGCGCGAGGCCGTCGTAAAGTCGGGACGGTTGACGCTGCGCCAGCGAATGCCGAGCGAATCGAGGTCACCATCGGCAGATTGGCACACATACGCCATGATCACCGCAACCGCTGTGAGCGTGTCGGCAGGATCGCGCTTGGTGGTAATCTCGGCCTGACCTCGGCTCATGCGCTCGAGTTTGCGCAGGCACGGATAGTGGTCATATCCCTTGAGCGCACAGAATGACAAGCCTCCGTCCAGCTGTTCGGCGAGTTTTGGCAGCTCGTGGTACATAAGCTGATCGGCAAGATTATTCGATTTGGTCGCAATGCCAACGGTAATGTTGTTTCGGCGGGCGGCCTCGGCAAAGGGCACGAGATACGCCATCGATTTACCGACGCCCGTACCGGCCTCTATCACGCGATGCGTATCCGTAACCAACGCGTCGCGTACCTCGAGCGCCATGGCAATCTGCTCGTCGCGCGGCTCATAAGTGGGATACATGCGATTGACTAGACCACCGGGGGCATAATCCGCCTCGATCTCTTCGCGGCTCGGCATGTTAAGAACCGGCAGCTCGTCGGCATCCACGCGATCATCGGCGCGATCGGCCTTGAGCACGTCGGCGCGAGCGGCGGCAAGCGAGAAAATCGAGCCGGGGTTTTGACCTGCCAAAAACGAGAAAATGGGACGATAGGACCAAGGAACATCCGCGTGCATATCCGCCAGACGCGCCATAAGGCCCTGCGGCAAGTCCGTAAGGGCAACCAGCAGCACGCGCCACACCCCACACAGGGCATCGACATCGGCATTTGCACGGTGCGACACGGAGTCGCAGCCAAACAGATCGGCCATAAAGGACAACTTGTGCGATGCCAGGCGCGGCAGCGCGATACGGGACAGCGCCAGCGAATCGATCCAGATGTCGCTGACGTTGACACCGCCCTTGACCGATTCGATGAACGATCGGTCAAACGTGGCATTGTGCGCGATAACCGGGCACCCGCCCACAAAATCGGCGAGCGCAGCCACGGCCTCTACAGCCGAGGGGGCATCGGCCACATCGGCGTTTGTGATGCTTGTGAGCTCAGTGATTTCGGCAGGGATCAGCTGCTTGGGATGCACAAACGTGTCAAAGCGGTCAACGACCTCGCGGCCCGAAAGACGGGCCGCGGAAATCTCGATAAGCTCGTTGTCCTGGACCGAAAGACCCGTGGTCTCGGTATCGAGGACGATAACATCCTCCTCGATAAGGCCAAACGATTGTGTGCGGGCACGCTCGGCAAGCGTTGCATAGGAATCAATGACAAACTGCGGCGTTCCAGGAGATACAGCATCCTCGATTAGCATGCAATGCCCGCTCGACGGAGACCCATGCGAATCAGATTGTCACAGACCTGCGGGAAGGTCATGTCTTTGGTATGACGAATCTCGTCCGGATACAGCGACGTATCGGTCATACCGGGAATCGTATTGGTCTCGAGGATGACGGGGCCGTCCTCGCTCACGATAAAATCGCTGCGCGAAATGCCCAGACAGCCGAGGGCTTTGTGGGCCGCACAGGCTAGTTCCTGGGCACGAGCATAGTTTTCGGGCGAAATCTGCGCCGGAATACGGTGGATATCCGTGGGATCGACGTACTTCACATCCAGGTCGTAGAACTCACAGTCCTCAGGCTTGCGAATCTCGACGATCGGCAGGGCGCGCACGTCATCCTCGCCGTAGACGCCTACGGTAATCTCGGTTCCCTCGATGCACTTTTCGACCAGCACCTTATCGCCGTACTCAAAGGCCTTGGCGATGGCGGCAGGCAGCTCAGAGGGCTCGTGTACCAGGGAGATGCCGTAGCTGGAGCCGTTGACGGCGGGCTTTACAAAGCAACGCTCGCCGCAAATCTCAACGATGCGATCGATATCGACCTCGTCGCCCGCCTCAAGCGCTAAACCGGGGGCAATGGGGATGCCTGCCTTGGCATACAGAAGCTTTGAAACCTCTTTATCGGCGCCACACGCGCTGGCGAGCACACCCGACGCCGTATAGGGGATACCCAGCGTCTCCATGGCTCCCTGCACGGCGCCATCCTCGCCGCCGGCGCCGTGCATGGCGATAAACGCCACGTCAAAATCGCCAGTTGCCATAGTCACCATAAAATCATCGGCAGCCGTATCGAGCAGCTCCACCGAAGTGTAGCCAGCTTCCTTTAGGGCCACCACGACGTTCTTTCCCGAATTGAGCGAAATCTCGCGCTCGGCGGAATGGCCGCCCGCCAAGACCGCTACGTGCATGTTCTCTAGGCTTTTACCCGGCATGGGCAGACTCCTCCTCTATGATTTCTGCAGCTGATACCATATTGTAGCGATACCCCCTACGTTTCCCCAAAATCGAAAGGCTTCCATGAATCCCAGGACTAAATCTCAGGACATTCGCGACTTGAGCCAAAACGATATTCGCGAGCTCGTGGCCGAACTCGGCCAGCCCGCTTTCCGCGCGAAGCAGCTCATTGAATGGGTTTTTGAGAAGAACGTTTGTTCGTTTGACGATATGACCAACCTTCCCAAGGCTTTCCGCGAGCAGTTAAAGGAGGCATTTGCCTTCGACACGCCGACCGAGCTCACCAAGCAGGTGTCCAAGGACGGCTCTCGTAAATACCTACTCGAGTACCACGATGGCATTTCTGTCGAGACCGTCGGCATGCCCCGTCGTAACAAGCTCTCTGTCTGCGTATCCACCCAAGCCGGCTGCGGAATGGGCTGTGCTTTTTGCGCTACCGGTCTCAACGGCCTCAGGCGCTCGCTGACCGCCCAGGAAATCGTCGACCAGGTACTTCACGTTTCCAATGATTTTGGCGAGCGCGCGACAAGCGTAGTGTTCATGGGCCAGGGCGAGCCTTTTGCCAACTACGATGAGGTTCTTAAGGCGCTGCGCATCCTTAATGACCCCGACGGTATCGGCATTGGAGCGCGCCATCTCACCGTGTCTACCAGCGGTGTTATTCCTGGCATCCGTAAGTTTGCCGACATTCCCGAGCAGTTCACCCTAGCTGTCTCGCTGCACTCCGCTATCCAGTCCACACGCAATAAGCTCATGCCCGGTGTCAAGAAATACACACTCCTGCGCCTTCACGAGGCACTGCAGCTCTACACCGAGAAGACCGGCCGCCGTCCGACGTACGAATATGCCATGATCGAGGGCGTCAACGACACCAACCCCGAAATGCAGGCGCTCTGCGACTTCTGCGAGGGCACGCTGTGCCACGTCAACCTGATTCAGCTCAACGATATTGAGGGCAGCCCGCTCAAGCCGTCATCGATCCATAAGGTAGAAGACCTTCAACGCCGTCTTGAGTCCCGTGGTATCGAGACCACGATCCGCAACTCTCGTGGCAACGATATCGATGCGGCTTGTGGCCAACTCAAGCAGCGTTTCAAAGTTCAGAAGAACGCCTAGGGGAGACCAGCCTAAACGTTTCATGTGAAACATCAGAAAGCCCCGGTTGCTTAATTGCAACCGGGGCTGTTTCATATTCATCGATTATCTGCATCATACGATTGTCCAGCATTTTTTAGGACGATATTAGGGATCCCTGTACTGGTGATCAGACAAGGAACCCTTCAGAATAGATGAGTCATTGTTAGGTACCTAAAAGCCTACATTTTCCCATTGATGATTAACCCAATCTTGGTTGATCTTGGGATTCTTAGTCATCTGAGCCGTACGCATGGCAACGTCCTCGGTCATAACATCCATTTTCTTTTTTGAGGTATCAACGATATCCTGCGCTCCGCGAAGTAAACGACCACGCAATTCATCATCTGTCGCAATCTTATAACCGGCAAAAGCGCCAACTGCAACAGTAGCAGCCAAAGCGACAGCAGTCAGAACTTTATTCCTCATCCTGACCTCCTTGATCAAACTGAATGATTTCGCCAAGAATGCGGGAGAGTTCCTCTTCATCCTTAAATTCAATCTCGATCTTGTTCTTGCCGCGCGAGCTCTTTACGCGAACGTTCGTGTTAAACACCTGACGCAGAACGCGTGCCGCCTTCTTAAAAGACTGAGGCGTTGCGGTTCGAGGCGTTTTTGGTGTCTCTCCAGCAGAAAACAACGGAGCAAGATTTTCTGTCGCGCGGACGGACAATCCTTCCGCAACAACCTTCTCAGCTAACTTAATGCGTGCATCTTCGTATGGAACTGCAAGAATTGCACGAGCATGGCCAGCAGTCAGCTTACCTTCAAAGATCATCTGCTGAACAACCTCTGGAAGATCAAGTAGGCGCAGCGAATTGGTGATTGCAGAGCGAGACTTGCTGACAGCCTTCGACAAGGCCTCTTGAGTCATACCACTCGCATCGATGAGCTGTCGATATCCCTTAGCCTCTTCGACGGGATTGAGATCAGAGCGTTGCAGATTTTCAATCAATGCAAGCGCAAGCATCTGTTCATCATCAACATCTTTTATAATGACAGGAACTTCCTCAAGTCCAGCGAGCTTAGAAGCCTGATAACGGCGCTCACCCGCGATAATCTCATAGCCATTACCGTGCTTGCGTACAAGAAGCGGCTGAAGAACACCATGCTCCTGAATCGACTCACTCAACTCTCGAAGCTCGGTCTCATTAAAATGAATTCTGGGTTGGTTGGGGTTTGGAACGATATCTTCGATTGGAAGTTTAGTTTTCGAAGCAGTATTGGATGCGGACGTCGCAGATCCACCGGTCTCATATTCTGCTTCGGATACCAATGCATTGAGTCCGCGACCCAAACCGCCACGCTTCCTAGGACTAGGCACGCTTGATCACCTCTTTGGCAAGGTTCATATACGCCTTTGCACCCTTATTTTGCGGCGCATATGTAATTACCGGCTCACCGAACGACGGTGCTTCTGATATTTTAACCGTACGCGGAATCAAGGTCTTAAATGCCTTATCGCCAAAGTACGACTGCACTTCTTCGACAACCTGATTTGAGAGCGATGTTCGCGAATCATACATCGTCATAAGCACGCCATAGGTATCAAGGCTCTTATTTAGGCGTGTTTTGACCATCTTCATCGACTCAAGCAGCTTGGTGACACCTTCGAGTGCGTAATACTCACACTGAATCGGAATCAGAACACTGTCCGCCGCCGTCAACGCATTAATGGTCAACAAGCCAAGTGAAGGCGGACAGTCGATAAATATAAAGTCAAACTCATCCTTAACAGGCTCAAGCAGATCCTTCAAGCGTGTTTCTCGTGCAATTGCGCTTACAAGTTCAATTTCGGCACCTGCAAGCTGGATAGTAGCCGGAATTACAAATACTTTACTGCAATTTGTATCCAGAACAAGCGATTCAGCCGGAACATCATTCAGCAATGCATCATAGATGCAGTTATCGAGTTCTTCTTTTTCGATTCCAAAGCCGCTCGTGCTATTACCCTGTGGATCAAAATCGACAATCAGCGTCTTTCGACCCAGTTCACCCAGTGCTGCTGCAAGGTTTACTGCTGTGGTGGACTTACCCACACCACCCTTTTGATTGATGATTGCAATGATACGCGTGTCTTTTGCGCTCTTCGAACGCTTAACGTCGCGAAATCCCACGGTCCCTCCTGGTGTATTTTAAGCTGTTAAACGGAGGATGTTTCACGTGAAACATTCCGATTCATCATCTGTTATGTTTCACGTGAAACATAACAAGTAATTACTATCCATTATGTTTCACGTGAAACATCTAGGCAAGCGGATTCTTCTTCGCCATGCCATTAGCACGTGGAAGCGAAATAGCTGCCGGACGAGATTTTTTTAGAATGATAAACTCGCGATGACCCAAGCCATTTGGCAAATCTAAATCATCTGTCAAAAGTGTGGTGAACCCGCATATGCTAGCGGCAGTTAGACCAGACTGAAGTTCGACGTCTGACGGGTTTCCCTTAGTAATAACAAAGAGACCACTATCTATTAGAAATGGTGAAGCGTACTCAACGAGAACTGGTAACGGTGCAAGTGCACGAGCAGTGACAACAGCAAACTGTTTCTTATGGCTTCGGGCATATTCTTCAAGACGATCATGAACCGCGTGAGCATGCTTGAGACCGAGAGCCTCAACAAATGAGTTGACGGCATCAACCTTCTTGCCAACCGAATCGATATAGGTAGCCTTACGTCCACAAGCAATTGTCAAAGGGATACCAGGAAACCCAGCACCAGTACCCATGTCTAACAAAGCGCCTTCTGGAGCTATGTCTATATAGGGAAGCAACACAAGCGAATCAAGAATATGAAGAACAGCCGCATCTTCGATATTTAGGATGCGCGTAAGATTGGTCGTCTTATTAGACTCCAATACAAGATCTAGATGCTCAATACAGGAGCGTAGGGCATCATGGGAGACCTTCAAAGAATAGTCTTCGCAATACGAAATTAGACGACTAAGCATCTGGCTTGTCTGCTCATCGGTTAGTACAAACAAGACAAACTCCTATCTGACAAAAATCAGTGTATCAAGAACTATTGACAAAAAAAAGGGGACGTGGAAACCACGCCCCCTTAAGATAAGCTGGTTTAGGTTATCGAGCAACAATCACAACATGACGATCGGGGTCAGAACCCTCAGAATGTGTGTCGACGGCATCGTTGCCGCGAAGAGCAATATGAACCAGACGGCGCTCGTAGGCATTCATAGGCGGAAGCGAAACGCTTTTGTGAGTGCGCACTGCCCGCTCGGCAGCAGACTGAGCCATAGAGGCAACCTTGTCCTGACGGCGGCTCTTATATCCCTCGACGTCGACGACGACCGGATACCTAAAGCCGAGCTTGCGGCTCACCAACAGCGAGAACATAACCTGAAGGGCATCAAGGGTGCGTCCATGACGACCAATAAGGACGGCAAGGTCGGGAGCCGTTACATCAAGAATCAGTTCGCCCTCGTCGCCCTCATACTCATCGATAGGAGAGTTGGCGGCGTCGAAATGCGAAAGGATGGAACGAAGAATAGAAATCGCAACATCGGCAATGGTGTCGAGCTCTTCGTCCGCAAGCTCTTCACCAGCCTTGTAGCGCTGTGCAATCTCGAGATAATCGCCCGCGGCCTGCGGGGCAACCTCCTCAAGCATATCCTCGACGATCTCTTCAGACATAACGTACTCCAAAAGTTAGGTACCTAAATAAGATTACTATACCGCTACTTCTTCTTGTGCGGGCGCGGCTTCTTCTCGCGACGCGTGACCTCAACCTGCAGCGGGGCGTTCTTAAGACGCTCCTCCTCTTCGGCCTTAGCCTTCTCGATAACCTTCTGCGTCACAAAGATCTGCTGGATGACCTGCCAGGCAGAAGACACGTCGTAGTACAAAAGAACACCAACGGGAAGGCTCCAACCCATCCAGAGCATCATGACGGTCATGACGACGGCCATCATGCGCATGCTCTGGGCCTGCTGACCAGTCTGATTGCGCGACATGTACAGCTGCGGAATCAGGGTCAGGACAGCAAACAGAATCAGGCAAACCAGCGCAGGCAGTGCGACCATAAAGCCATCGGCAAAAGAGGCACTCGGCGTGGTAGTCAGATCGGGCAGAATGTTGAAGAACGAGAAGGTGCCCTCGTTAAAGTAATGCGGCAGGTTGCGCAGAAGCGTAAACAGGGCGATGAGGATAGGCATCTGAATCAGAAGCGGCAGGCAGCCGGACAGCGGATTGAACTTGTTCTCGCTGTAGAATTTCTGCATCTCCTCGGCCTGACGTTGGGGATCGTCGGCGTAGCGCTCCTGGATCTCGAGAATCTTGGGCTGCAGCACCTGCATACGGGCCGTCGACTTGGTCGACTTGAGCATGAGCGGCGTCAGCAGCAGACGGACGATGACCACCAGGATAATGATGGACAGGCCCCAGTCGACCGCAAAGGTCTGGATGAGCTTGAGCAGCTCGAAAAGGATGTTAACGATCCAATCCCACATGTAATTTTTCCTCCGATAGCGAGTGCCCGCTAGGGCACAGGGTCATAACCGCCGACGTGCAGGGGATTGCAGCGAGCGATGCGCCTCACGGCAAGCCAGCAGCCTCTACAAACACCGTATTTCTCGATAGCCTGGACGGCGTAATGAGAACACGTTGGATAATAAATGCAGGCGTCAGGCAATAAGGGCGAAATAACCTGTTGATATATGCGAATAGGAGCGATGGCAACACGTCGCAAAACGTGATTGCTCATCGCTCCTCCCCGGCAACGCCGGCGCGTATCACAAGCGAACGCAATGCCTCGTTCATTTCCTCCGGCGACGAGATCCTCGTCTTGGGGGTCGCGAACAAGATGATGTCATAACCCGCAACGGGAAATCCGCAGCTGCGGGCGGCCTCGCGCATCACACGCTTAGAACGATTGCGCACAACTGCGCAACCGAGTCGTTTAGCACCAACGAAGGCGACCCTTCCAGAGTCGCCTTCGCCAACCGATTCACATATGGTCATTCGAATCAGAGGATGATTGAAACGACGCCCCTGACTGAACACATGCTCGAAATCTTGCCGAGACTTAATAGTCTTCATGCGAGATGTGTGTATCGCTGCTAGACAGTGAGACGCTTGCGGCCCTTGGCGCGGCGACGGGCGAGCACGGCACGACCACCCTTGGTGGCCATACGGGCACGGAAGCCATGGGTCTTGGCACGCTTACGCTTATTAGGCTGATACGTACGCTTCATCTTAAGTTCCTCCTGCTGCATTTCGAGTGTCCGCGAGGGCGCGGACGCAGATATAGACACGTGAGCTTGAAGATTGTAGGGAAATCAATGTTCAAATGTCAAGAAATCAAAGGTAAAAGGTTGCGCAGTTCACACGGTTCCGCCATAAGCCGGATGAGTTTTTGAGTATGACTCCAACTTTTCACGATATTTCACCGAGTTTTCGACAGGTCATGTTGGCAATGTTGAGAACTTTTCGCCCATTTTCCAAAGTTTTCAACATGTTTTGAAAACTTGTCGAAAGATGAGAAACATTGCGCGGTGAGCTACTATTTATCCGAAACCTTTTGAAAGATTGCGAGCGGCATGTCTGACGACTTTTACACCATGGTCGATTCCGGTGACCCGGCACCCGACAACGAGCACATCAACGGCGTACGCGAAGAGCGCGAAGAGGGCGAGCAGACATCGAAACAGACACCGAAAACCATGTATGCGGCGCGCATCGCCGTCTATGACGACATGCTTTCGACCCCGCGCGTGATCGTCATCGAGCCGCAAGACATCCGCACGTATCTGGAAGAGACGACTAACACCGTCTACCAGTGCATGAAAGAGCAAGGCGGACACATCTCACTCATGGTTATCCGCGAGATTGTCGAAAACTTTATCCACGCCCACTTTGCCGAGCCCATTATCTCGATCCTGGACGGCGGGGAAACTATCCGCTTTGCCGACCAAGGTCCGGGCATCGACGACAAAGAGCGCGCCTTCGACTTTGGCGTCACCAGCGCAAACAGCAAGATGAAGCGGTATATACGCGGCACCGGGGCAGGTTTTCCCATGGTGCAGGAATACCTGGAAAACGCCGGCGGGGCAGTCTCCATCGAAGACAACATGGGCAACGGCACTGTCGTCACGGTGAGCCTCGACCCCAAGCGCGTGCAGGAAATTGAGCGCGCGGGAGGGCGCGGGGCAGCCGTGCGCCCCGAGGCCCAGGGGTCGGAATACCCACTGCCGGGAGCATTTCCGCAGCAAGCAATGATGACTCCGCAGCAAACCATGGCCGCGTCCCCACTACAACAGCCCATGGTTTCGCAGCAGATGCATCAACCCGGCATGCCGCCCATGCAGGACCCCCAGCCCGCGGGACAGACGACAACTCAAGGCTCGGCAGAGTCCATGGTCCTGGCCGATTTGGATGCAGCCGCGATGCAGCAGGTGACGGGCATGCAAGGAGCTCGGCAGATGGGCTTCCAACCGTACCCGCAGGCACATCCGGGACAATATATGCCGCAGCAGGGATACTCCCAGCAATATATGCAGCAGTATCCCCAGGGCTATCAGCAGCCGTATCAGCAGATGCCGCAGCCGTACCATCCCTGGGCCCAGCAGATGCCGCCGCAGCCATACCAACAGTGGCCGCAAAGTTTTCAACAGCCGATGCCAACCATGCAGAGTTCTCAACAACCAGCAGCTCAAATGATGTATCCTAATGCGGCGAATCAATACGCACAGCCGCAACCGAACGTATTTGTGAGCGAGCGCGGCAACGCGGCGCTGGGATATCTGGCTCAAAACCAAGAGTGCGGCGCCACCGACCTGGCGCGAGCATTTGGAAACTCCGCGCCCACGTGGTCACGCACACTCAATGACTTGGCGCAGGCCGGCTTGGTAATCAAACACGGTCAGAAATACCATCTGACCGAACTCGGCAGCGCTCGCGTGCGTGCCCAAAGTTAAGGAACGGGAGAGACAGTGGACGAGGAAGCAAGCATCATCCTGGAGGATGCCATCGCCTTTTGCCAGCGCGACGGCCAAGATGCACGCCTCATCAACATGTTGGGGCAATCGCGTGCCGTGAGCCTGACCGAGGACACCTTGACCATCGAGGCACCGTCGCGCTTTGCCATTGCGCAGCTCAAAAAGCACCAGCCGACTATCGAGCACTACCTAGAAGAGATTGCCTTTGCGCCGATCGCGCTCAACATCGTGGCCCCGCAGGGTCCCACGACAGGCGCCACAGGGGCGGCACCCGTCACTCCCCCTTTGACGGCCGTCGCCCCCGTGGCGGCTCCGGAGACCAATGCGAGCGATGTTTCCCGTGAAACCATGCCCCACGCAACAGCCGTGCCGGTAGCAACCGCGCCCAGCGTTTCACACATGCCCGTCGCGCACGACGCGACGCCGGGCGAAGAACCGGGCATCGCGATCAAAAACACGCTGTCGGCCGACGATTTCCGCCGCATGATGAATCAGATGAAGGGCGTGGCACCCGCCAAGAGCGCAAAACCAGTCTCGACATCGCCTGTGAGCGTCCCCACGGCTGCTGCGCCGGGCGAGCAGAACGCCGATGGCGCGCCCCTCGTGGCCAACTCAAAATTCACCTTCGAAAACTTTGTCTACGGCCCCGAAAACAGCCACGCCTATCGTTCGGCACTTAAATTCGCCGCACTCGCAGACGAACGCGGTACTTGCACATCCCTGTTCATCTATGGCAAATCGGGCTTAGGCAAGACCCACCTGCTGCTCGCCATCAAAAACGAGCTCGCCGAGAAGTCGCCCGAGATCAAAGTGAAATACGCCAACTCACAGGCATACATCGATGATCTGATGACAGAATTCGACCGCCAAAAGAAGAGTAACGCCCCCATCATGCAGGCATACCACGGCGTGGACGTGCTCATCATCGATGACATCCAAAACATCATCGGCAAGCGCGCGAGCGTGGATTACTTTTTCCAGCTCATGGACGAGTTTATCCGCAACAACAAGAAGGTCGTGATTGCCGCAGACCGTGCGCCCAAGGACCTGAACATGGACGAGCGCCTGACCAGCCGCTTTAACGCCGGCATGCTCTGCTTGGTAGCAGAGCCCAGCTACGAGATGAAGTACAAGATTCTGCAACGCTATTACGAGAACACGATCGCGGCGGCGCCCGAGGCGGGCGACGACTCGCTGCTGGCGGCCTACGGTGGCGACAGCGGACATCTGACCGACGAGCACTTTAAACATATGGCGGAGGTATCGGGCACCAACATCCGTGAGCTCGAGAGCTTCTGCGAGCGCTGCGCCGGGGAGGCGGGCGACCGCGAGCGCGAGGGTAGCGAGCTGAGCTTCGACGACATCGATGCCATCGCCAGCCAGTACTTCGACACGTCGGCCAAAAAGATCAACGTGCAGACAGTTCAGTCTGTTATCGAGGAGCAGTACGGCGTGACGCATGAGGAGCTCATTGGTCCGCGCCGCAATGCCAATATCGCCAAGGCGCGCCATATCGCCATCTACCTAGCGATCGAGATGTGCGAGATGACAACCACCGCCGTGGGTGCGGAGTTTGGCAACCGCAACCACTCGACCGTCAGCACGAGCTACAAAAAAGTCCAGAAGATGATCCAGGAAGACCGGACCGTGACCGAGGACCTCAAATCGCTACGAGACAAAATTACACTGCGCTCGTAGGGAAATAGGCACACCTGTTGAAAACTTGTCGAAACCGCGGGCATAAGGTGTCTAAAACCCAGCCCGCTCCGATGAAAAGTTTTGCGCAGGTTTTGAACGTGGAAAACGACCCCTGTTGCACACAGGGAACTGTCGATTCTCTTTTTGGGTTTGACCTGCATGTTTGGGAGTAATCAACAGTTTCGTCAGTACTATTACTATTATTAAAATATTTATATCTATAGAAAGGTATTAAAAGATGAAGTTCACCGTCAGCCAGAGCTCGCTTACGCAAGCAATCGGCGTCGTCATGAAGGGTGTCGCTTCGGCATCCACCCTCCCCATTCTGTCGGGCGTGCTCATCAAGGCACAAGACGGCATCTTGGAATTCCAGACCTCTAACTACACTATCTCGATTCGTCACCGCATCGCGGCACATGTGGAAGAGGAAGGTGAGATGGTAATCCCCTGCAAGATGCTCTCCAACATCACCAAGACCCTTCCCGATGCCCCAGTTACCTTTGAACTTTCGGAGCGCCAGGTGCTGATCGGTTGCGAGAAGAGTTCCTTCCGCCTGAATACGCTCGATGCCAACGATTTCCCCGAGTTCCCGGCCTATGCCATCGAGAGCGCCGTTGAGCTCCCGACCGACATTCTGTCCGAGATGGTCAGCCGCGTGTGGCGCGTCACCTCGACCGACAAGGCCCGCCCCATCCTGGGCGGTGTGCATATGAGAGTCGAAAACAACACCGTGCGCCTGGTGGCGACCGACTCCTTCCGTCTGGCCGTGTGCGATACGCAGGTGGAGACCTCGACGCTCGAGGGCTCCTTTGAGCTCAACGTGCCGGCCGATGCCTTCAACGACGCCCTGAGCATCATGGCGAGCCAGGCGACCATTATGATCGGTGCCACCGACACCCAGGTTGTCTTTGAAGCCGGCAACACCACCTACGTGTCGCGCCGCATAGAGGGTGTGTATCCCAACTACAAGCAGCTCATCCCCGATTCGTGCGTAACGAGCGTCAAGATCGACGTGGCGGCTTTTAATGCCGCCCTCAAGCGCGTGGCGGTCATCGCGAGCGCCAACCCCGCCGTCAAGTTTGAGATCGATGTCGAGAACGGCCAGATGGGCCTGTCCTCCATCTCCAATGACCAGGATCTGGCGCAGGAGACGATCGATGTCGAGGCCGAGGGCGAGTCGGGCACCATTGCCTTTAACTACCACTACATCTTTGGCTGTCTCAACGCCCTGTCCAAGGAGAAGGAGATCACGCTGGAGCTCAAGAGCTACTCGCAGGCCGGCATCTTTAAGTCCTACGACAAGATCAACTATCTGTACCTGGTCATGCCGGTGCGCATCTAGCGGCGCCCTATGGCCATGTTCGCCCGCGATCTTTCCGTCGCGCGCTACCGCAGCTTCGATAGCTATCGCCTGGAACTGAGCGATGGCGTGACGGTGCTCGCGGGGCCCAACGCGGCGGGAAAGACCAACCTCATAGAGGCGCTGCAGCTGCTAACGAGCGGCGCCTCGTTTAGGCATTCCACTGCCGTCGAGCTTGTGCACGACGGCACGGGTTTGTGCAAGGCCGAGCTTAGGCTCGAGGGCGATGGCCGCGTGCTGGACATGGGCCTATGCGTGGAGGACGGTAAGCGTTCGTTTAGCCGCAACGGCAAGCGATGCGCCGCCTCTGGCGTGCGCGGCGTGCTGCCGAGTGTTTTGTTCTGCCCCGATCATCTGGATATGGTTAAGCGCGGTGCCAGCGTGCGTCGCGCTGCGCTCGACGACTTTGGTGTGCAGCTGAGCGCCCGCTATGCCGATCTGGCAAGCGCCTATGGCCGCTGCGTGACGCAGCGCAACGCCCTGCTCAAAGAGACATGGTGCTGCCGTGAGATGCTCGGTGCGTGGAATGAGTCGATTGCCCGCGCCGGATCGGCCCTGCTGGTGCACCGCTTGGCCCTGCTCGATCGCTTGGACGCCCACGTGCGCAATGCCTACGGGCTGGTTGCGTCCGGGGAGGAGGCCGATGTGGCCTATGCGTCCACGTTGGGAGAGCTGCCCCAGACCGATGACCGCGAGGAGCTGAGGGGCTGGGCATACGAGCGCATGCTCGCGGCGCTCGACGAGCGCGCCGACGAGGAAATCCGCCGCGGCGTGACACTCGTGGGTCCGCACCGCGACGAGATTGAGTTTTCGGTCGCCGGCCGCTCGGCCCGCTCGTTTGCCAGTCAGGGTCAGCAACGTACGTTGGTCCTGGCCTGGAAGGTGGCCGAGGTGGCCGTAGCCCGCGATATTCTGGGTACCGCCCCGCTGCTGCTTTTGGATGACGTGATGAGCGAGCTCGACGGCGATCGCCGCGCCGCTTTTTTGCAGCTGATCGGCGACGACATCCAGACAGTCATAACCACCACCAATTTGGGATACTTTACCGATGAGTTGCTTGATCGAGCCAAGGTGGTGAGCATGGGTGAGGCATGCTAATTACGAGCGTGAGAACGGCACGGCTGCCTTCAGTGACTTTTTGGGTGCCGAGCGCCAGCGCATCTTGGCGTCGGCTACGCCCGAGCGTCGTGCGCAAATGGAGGCCGCCGAGGAATCGCGTGCGGTCTACCGTGCTTGGAACGCGGTGTGCTCGGGCACGCGCGAGGGCCGGCATGTGACGGGGCTACGTTATCTTGCCGAGTCCAACGAGCTGCTGGTGTATCTCGATTCGCCCTCGTGGACACAGGAGATGACACTTTTGCGCGAGATAATCCGCGCACGCATGGAGCGTGCCGGCGCGCATGTGGATGGCCTGGTATTTAAGACGACCCGCCCCGGCCACACGCCGCCCGCGGCAAAAGAGCGCCTGCGCCCGGTCGCGACCGAGCGCCCGCCCGCGCCGCATGCCGACCTGAATGAAGCCGCGCGCGCCGAGATCGAGCGCCAGGTATCGCCCATCGAAGACCAAAAACTGCGTGAGGCCCTCCAGAACGCCATGAGGGCCAGTGCCGAGTGGGCCAAGGGCGTGCAAAGCAAAAAAGAGTCTTAAATCGCATCTGGTGGCCTTGTATAGGCAAATACCCTCGTCTCCGAGGGTATTTTTTACGATAAAATAGTAAGGCTATACAGATTTTCTTAACCGAAGGAGGACGTGTGGCAAACGAAAACGATTACGATGGCGGCGAAATTAAGATCCTCGAGGGTCTCGAAGCCGTCCGTAAGCGCCCGGGCATGTATATCGGCTCGACGAGCGCCAGCGGTCTGCACCACCTGGTGTGGGAGATCGTTGACAACTCCGTCGACGAGGCCATGGCCGGTTTCTGCACCGAGATTCAGGTGACGGTCCACGCCGACAACTCCATTACGGTCGTCGATAACGGGCGCGGCATCCCCGTCGACGAGCACCCTGTCAAAAAGATTCCGACGCTCGAGGTCGTCATGACGATCCTTCACGCCGGCGGTAAGTTCGATAACTCGGCCTATAAGGTTTCCGGCGGCCTGCACGGCGTGGGCATCTCCGTTGTCAACGCCCTGTCCAAGCGCGTGGTCGTACAGGTGCGCCGCGACGGCAATATCTACGAGATGGAATTCTCGCGCGGCAAGACCGTCAAGAAGATGGAGGTCGTGGGCACCTCGGATTCGACGGGCACCACCGTCTCCTTCTGGCCCGACGACGAGATCTTCGAGACCTGCGTCTACGATTTCGATACACTGCACAATCGTCTGCAAGAGACGGCGTTTCTCAACAAGAACCTCAAGATCGTGCTGACTGACGAGCGTGAGGCGGCTCCCCGCGTGGAGGAGTTTTGCTACGAGGGCGGCATCATCGACTTCGTCAAGTTCCTCAACGACGGCAAGGACGTCCCCGAGGCCTTTAAGGAGCCCATCTACATTGAGGGTAAATCGGACCCGGATGCGCCCGTGGCCAAGATGGGCGAGGTCGAGGTGTCCCTGCAGTGGAACGCCGGTTATGGCGAGAACGTCATGTCGTTTGCCAACGACATCTACACCCCCGAGGGCGGCATGCACCTTGAGGGCTTCCGCACCGCCCTCACCCGCGTGATTAACGATTACGCCCGCAAGCAGAACCTGCTTAAGGAGAAAGAGGCCAACCTGAGCGGTGACGACGTGCGCGAGGGTCTCTCGGCCGTCATCTCGGTCAAGCTGCCCGATCCGCAGTTTGAGGGCCAGACCAAGGCCAAGCTCGGTAGTTCCTACATGCGCGCGCTTACGCTCAAGATTGTGACCGACGGTCTTGCCGACTACCTTGAGGAGCACCCCAAGCCCGCCCGCGAGATCGTCAAGAAGGCGCAGCAGGCCTGCAAGGCCCGCAACGCCGCCCGCAAGGCGCGCGAGGCGACCCGTCGCAAGAGCCTGCTCGAGACGGCGTCGCTGCCCGGCAAACTCGCCGACTGCTCGGTGCGCGATGCCGAGCTGACCGAGCTCTTCATCGTAGAGGGAGACTCGGCAGGCGGTTCGGCCAAGGACGGCCGCCGCCGAGACATCCAGGCGATTCTGCCCCTGCGCGGCAAGATTCTGAACGTCGAGCGCGTGGGCGACCATCGTGCGTTCTCGAGCGACACCATCCAGTCGCTGATCACCGCGATCGGTTGCGGCGTCACGACGAGCGCCGGCGACGGCGGCGACTTCGATATCACCAAGGCGCGCTACCACAAGATCATCATCATGACCGATGCAGATGTCGACGGTGCGCATATCCGCATCCTGCTGCTGACGTTCTTCTACAAGTACATGCGTCCGCTGATCGATGCCGGCTATGTCTATGTTGCCTGCCCGCCCATCTTTGGCATTAAGGTGCGCAACAAGATCCACTACGTGTATCCCAACGGCCGACAGCCCGAAGACGAGATTCTGCGCGACACCATTCAGAGCCTGGGCCTGAACCCCGACGACAACGACGAGGACGGCAAGGCCAAGGATGGCAAGATCACCAAGAAGCGCAAGGGCTATACCGTCCAGCGCTACAAGGGCCTGGGTGAGATGGACCCCAAGCAGCTTGCCTCGACGACGATGGACCCCAAGACCCGCATTTTGCAGCGCGTGACGATCGAGGATGCCGTGGTGGCGGACCGTGCCGTACGCGAGCTCATGGGTTCCGAGGTGGGCTATCGCCGCGAGTACATTGAAAAACACGCGCATGATGCACGCTTCTTAGATGCCTAACCTGTTCGGCTTTCCCAGCCACCGCACCTTCGCCCTCAATCGTCGGTCGCGTACCCAAGTGCGCTTCCCTCCTCTTTCGGGCGAATCTGCGGCACCTGGAAAAGCCGTCTCCGTGGTAGGGAACTAATGGACCACGCAAACCATGAGGAGGTAACGTGGCAGACGATATCAACAACAACGAGGGTATGGACGAGGCCGGCGACGCCGGTATGCCCGATGATCTGAAGCGCCTGCTCGCCCGCGCCGAGCAGGGCGAGGACGGCGATCCGGATTCCTACAACCCCGATGTCGAGGATGAAGAGGAAGAGGATGACGACGGCGAGCTCGAGGAAAGCTTTGGCGCGGTCGATCGCGGTGCCTCGGCCGGCGAGGACATCAACGGCGGCCAGCTCCAGATTTCGGAGTTTGGCCGCGAGATGAAACAGTCGTTTATCGAGTACTCGATGTCGGTCATTACGGCACGCGCCCTGCCGGACGTGCGCGACGGCTTAAAGCCGGTGCACCGCCGCATCCTGTACGCCATGAACGAGAGCGGCATCTACCCCAACCGCCCGCACAAGAAGTCGGCCTGGACGGTCGGCGAAGTTATCGGTAAGTACCACCCCCACGGCGACTCCGCGGTCTATGAGACCATGGTTCGTCTGGCGCAGTGGTTCTCCATGCGCACGCCGCTTATCGACGGCCACGGCAACTTTGGCAACATCGACGGCGACGGTGCCGCAGCCATGCGTTACACCGAGAGCCGTCTGGCAAAGCCCGCCATGGAGCTGCTCCGCGACCTGCAGAAGGATACCGTCGACTGGCAGCCCAACTACGACGAGTCGCTCGCCGAGCCCGTGGTACTGCCCGCACGCTTCCCCAACCTGCTGGTTAACGGCAGCCAAGGCATCGCTGTAGGCATGGCCACCAATATCGCCCCGCATAACCTCACCGAGGCGATCGAGGCCACCTGCTACCTGATCGACAACCCCGACGCCACCGTCGACGAGCTCATGCAGATTATGCCCGGCCCGGACTTTCCCACCGGTGCCATCATCATGGGTAGCGCCGGCATTAGGCAGAGCTACGAGACCGGCCGCGGTTCCATCACCGTGCGCGCCAAGGCCCATGTGGAGTCCACCAAGACCGGCCGCAGCCGCCTGGTCTTTACCGAGATTCCCTACATGGTCAACAAGGGCACCCTGCAGGAGAAAATCGCCCAGCTCGTAAACGACAAGCGCATCGAGGGCATCTCGGACATGCGCGACGAGTCCAACCAAAAGGGCATCCGTCTGGTCATTGAGCTCAAGAAGGGCGTTATCCCGCAGGTCGTACTTAACAACCTGTATAAGTACACCTCGCTGCAGACCACCTTTGGTGCCAACAATCTGGCGCTCGTCAATGGCGTTCCTAAATGCCTGAGCCTGCGCGAGATGCTGCAGCACTACATTGACCACCAGGTCGACGTGGTCACCCGCCGCACCCACTTTGACCTTAAAAAGGCCCAGGCCCGTGCACATATCCTTGAGGGCTACCTTATGGCCCTCGACCATATCGACGAGGTCATTAGCATCATCCGCTCCTCGCAGACCGATGCCGAGGCCAGCAGCCGCCTGATTGAGCGTTTTGGCTTTACCCCCGAGCAGACCACGGCCATCCTCGAGATGAAGCTGCGTCGCCTGACCGGCCTGGAGCGCGACAAGATCCAGGAAGAGCTGGACGGCCTGCGCCGTGCTATCGCCTACTACGAGGACCTGCTGACGCACGAGGAGAAGATTCTGGGCGTCATCAAGGAAGAGATGCGCGAGATCTCCAAGAAGTTTGGCGACAAGCGCCGTACCGAGATCAGCCAGGTCGAGAAGGATCTGGACGTCGAGGACCTCATCGCCGACGAGGACATGGTCGTGACCATCACCCACACCGGCTATGTGAAGCGTATCCCGGTGGCCGCTTACCGCGCCCAGAAGCGCGGCGGCAAGGGCGTGACGGGCGTCAACCTTAAAGAGGACGACGTTATCGACGAGATGTTTATCGCGTCCACCCACGAGTATGTGCTGTTCTTCTCGAGCAAGGGCAAGGTCTACCGTCTGAAGGTGCACGAGCTGCCGGTTGGTACGCGCCATGCGCGCGGCACCGCAATCGTCAACCTGCTTCCCTTTGAAGAAGGCGAGAAGATCGCGAGCGTCATTAGCTGTCGTGAGTTCCCCGCCGATGAGTACCTGATGTTTGCCACCAAGAACGGCATGGTCAAGAAGACCGTGATGAGCGCCTATGATCGCAGCCGCCGCGATGGACTCATCGCCATCAACCTGAGGGACGACGACGCGCTGCTCGCCGTGCGCCGCGTACGCGAGGGCGACAAGATCATCATGGCCACCACTGCGGGCAAGGCGATCATGTTCCCCGAGGACCAGGTTCGCGCTACCGGCCGCGACACCAGCGGTGTCCGCGGCATTGGCATGAAGGACGGCGTGAGTGTCCTGGGCATGGAGGTCACCAACGGCGAGGGCGACCTGTTTGTCATTACCGAGTGCGGCTACGGCAAGCGCACGCCGGTCTCGGATTATCCGGAGCAAAACCGCGGCGGCCAGGGTGTCTACACCATCCAAATGACCGAGCGCAAGGGCAACCTTGCGGCCATGAAGGCGGTCGGCCCGCAGCATGAGCTGTTTATCGTGACGGAGGGCGCGACGGTCATTCGCGTCAAGACCGACGAGATCAGCCAGACCGGTCGAACCACGCAGGGTGTCAAGATGATGACCGTAAGCGATGACGACCGCGTGTGCGCCGTTGCCCGCATGACGGCCGCCGAAGAGAAGCCCGAGGGCGAAAGTGCCGAGACCGCAGACGTCACCGAAGAGGCCCCAGTCGACCTAGGCGACGGCAACGACATGCCAGAGGATCTCCTAGACGAGTAAGAGGACCTAGCTGGTAAAAATCATCAGACCCCATATATCGGCGGTCGGCGCACTGCGCGCCGACCGCTTTTTTGACAATCTTTGAACCCCACGCCGGCCCCGGCTGCCCGGCGGCATGCGAAGTCGATCGCGAGTTCCGCACGAGCCGGAGAGCACTTAATGTGCTCTCCGTGCGAGCAGGACTGTCCGAGCAGGTGACTTCGCATGCCGCCGGGCAGCCGGGTCCGGCACCCTTCAAAGATTTTCAAAAAAGTTGTTGACGTGCGCGTAACGACTCGTCTAATATATCCCTTGCGCGATGGACCTGTAGCTCAGTTGGTTAGAGCGTCCGGCTGATAACCGGGAGGTCACAAGTTCGAATCTTGTCAGGTCCACCACTTTCTTTCGCAATAAACACCCCAGCGAGAGCCGAGTCGCCGCTGGGGTGTTTATTACTGTCTCCGTGGGGGTTTAGCTCAGCTGGGAGAGCGCGGGCTTTGCAAGCCTGAGGTCAGGGGTTCGATCCCCCTAACCTCCACCATGATGGACCTGTAGCTCAGTTGGTTAGAGCGTCCGGCTGATAACCGGGAGGTCACAAGTTCGAATCTTGTCAGGTCCACCATCTAAAACGTAAAGAGCCCCGAGCTATTGCCTCGGGGCTCTTTTCTTACCTATCCAATAAGTTTTTGTGTGCGGTGCGAAAGTTTGGGTAGTATAGCTATTCAATGCGGCGGAGCTGCCGCGCATGCCAATCACAACGTACCGGAGGTGTTCCATGGTTCGTGTCGACATAGAGACCATCGTCATGGCCGCCGGTCCCGTGCCATCGCTGATCGTCTTGCGCGAGCGTTGCCGTAAGTCGGATTCGTCCGCGCCGCTGCGCTCTCTTTCCATCCAGACCGGTTCCTACGAGGCAGCGGCCATCAGCCGCGGTATCGATACCGGCCGCACCGATCGCCCCATCACCCACGATCTTTTGCTCGATACCATCGAAGTGGTGGGAGCAAAGATCGAGCGTATCGAGATCGTGCGCGCCGAGCCGCCGGTGTTCTACGCGACGGTCGTCGTGCACACCGATAGGGGCGAGCATATGCTTGACGCACGACCGAGCGACGCTATCGCCCTTGCCGTGCGCAGCAATGCCCCCATGTTTGTGGAGGACGACATCATGAATCGCTTGGGCACCGTTTCCCCGCTTGCCGACGAGGTTGACGACGAGAGTGAGTTCGAGAAGTTTGACGAGTTTGTCCACACGCTCTCGCCCGATGATTTCTAAATGTCGGTTGAGCACGATGCACGGCGAGCGCTGATGGGTACCAGTGTGTCGACCGAAGCAGCCGCTATCGCGCGTGAGGCCCATATGCGCGTCGAGGCATTTGAGGCCGCGCGCATTGCGTATGTGACGCAGGCTCGCACCCTTCGCGAGCGCCGTGACTCCTATATTAAGATGGTTGTTGTCTCCGCGCTTGCCGCGGTAATCTTGTCGCGGCTTCGTGGTACAGTTGGTGCGCTTGGGTTTTCGATTTCGACGGGCCTGGTGATCTGGGGCGTGGTCGATGCGGTAATGCTGACCAACCAGATCAAGGTGCTCGACAAGCGCGCGGCGGATATGGTTCGCGCCCGTGACGCTGCCGCCAGAATCGCGGCCGAGGCACAGGAGTTATAACGACGCCGAATGCGATGGGAAGGTCAAAAGATGGCACAGGATATGCAGGACGCCGGTAACGTCTCCGCCGAGCTCGACGCCATGGTGTGCGATCTGATCGGTGCGTTTTTGGATGACCTTGCCGCCGGTGAAAACCCGGGCGTTGTCGTGGCGATCGAGGATGCCGCCTCCAACCGCTATCTTGCGGCTCTCGACGAGGACGGTGAGGAGGCATGCCTGGAGGCTGCCACCAACTTTATCTCCGAGCACAAGATGGGTCTCAAGGACGAAGGCCTGGGCCGCATCGCCCGCTATGCCATCGGCTACACCGGCTGTGTGGAGATCGAGGGCGGATATCACGACGCTTTGCTCGTTAGCTTCTTCGAGACCACGCTCGAGAGCGGTTTTTCGGCATATGTGCTGTACGAGGGCATGGGCGCCGGCGATGGTTTTATGTGGAGCGACCCTGAACCTGCAGGTGAGGAAACCCCTCTCATCTAGAATCGCTAAAATAAACGAGTTTTTCGGTAAAAGGCTCAATATTCCCGCCGAGCGTTGTGTTGCTGGACGGGTCGCATACGCGTGCCGTTTGTATATAGATAGAAGATAGGGGAACTACATGCGCGTAGACAATCTGAGGAACATCGCCATTATCGCCCACGTCGACCACGGTAAGACGACGATGGTCGATAAGCTCCTGCGTGCCACGGACGCCTTCCGTGCCAACCAACAGGTCGAGGATCGCGTCCTGGACTCCAACGACCAGGAGCGCGAGCGCGGCATCACGATTCTCGCCAAGAACATCTCTATCGAGTACAAGGACGTTAAGATCAATGTCATCGACACCCCGGGCCACGCCGACTTTGGCGGTGAGGTCGAGCGCGTGCTGCGCATGGCCGACGGTGCCCTGTTGCTGGTCGACGCCTTTGAGGGCCCCATGCCCCAGACCCGCTTTGTCCTACGTCACGCCATCGACACCGGCCTTAAGATCATGATCGTCATCAACAAGATCGACCGTCCGGGCGCCAACCCCGAGAAGGCCTACAACGACTGTCTGGACCTTATGGCCGACCTGGGCGCCACCGACGACCAGCTCGAGTTTGCCATGGAGCACGTGGTCTATGCCAGCGCCATGAATGGCTTTGCCCGCCTTGACCCCAACGACGGCAACATGGACATGTACCCGCTGCTCGACATGATCATCGACGACATGCCCGCGCCCGAGGTTGACGAGACCGCGCCGCTCGCTATGCAG
Organism: Collinsella sp. HCP3S3_E5; assembly: GCF_052067635.1. Classification (NCBI taxonomy): domain Bacteria; kingdom Bacillati; phylum Actinomycetota; class Coriobacteriia; order Coriobacteriales; family Coriobacteriaceae; genus Collinsella; species Collinsella sp. HCP3S3_E5. The sequence continues at coordinate 47,451 of NZ_JBQHQF010000010.1, forward strand.
TGCGTGACCATCGACCACTCCAACTTTGTCGGCCGCATCGGCATTGGCCGCGTGTACTCCGGCACCATTCGCCAGGGCGATCAGATCCTGGTCGTCAAGAACGACGGTTCCAGCGCCACCGCTACCGTCAAGCAGCTCTTTACCTTCGACTACCTGGGCCGCACCGAGTGCCAGGAAGTCGGTGCCGGCGACATTGCCGCCGTCGTGGGTATCGAGCGCACCGACATCGGCGATGTCTACACCGATCCCGAGAACCCCGTCGAGCTCGAGCCTATCGAGATCGATCCGCCGACCCTGTCCATCGTCTTCGAGGCCTCGACCTCTCCGCTCGTCGGCCGCGATGGCGACATTGTGGGCGCTCGTCAGCTCAAGGAGCGCCTGTTCAATGAGGCCGAGAACAATGTGACCATGAAGATTGAGGAGCTCGAGGACAAGAGCGGCGTCGAGGTCTCGGGCCGCGGCATTCTGCACCTGTCCGTCCTGATGGAGTCCATGCGTCGCGAGGGCTTTGAGTTCCAGGTCGGCCGTCCCCGCGTTCTGTTTAAGAAGGATGAGAACGGCAACAAGATGGAGCCCGTCGAGCAGGCTGTCGTCGAGTGCCCGGACGAGTACTCGGGCAAGGTCGTCGAGGTCTTTGGCACCTCTGGCGGCATTATGACCAGCATGGACACCTCGGGCATCGTGACGCACCTTGAGTTTAAGATCCCGACCCGCGGCATCATGGGCCTTAAGAACCGCATCATGAACGTCACTCACGGCGAGGGCGTGTTCTATCACACCTTCCTGGAGTACGGTCCTTACGCCGGCGAGATCGGCAACCGTCAGAACGGCGCCATGATCTCCATGACCACCGAGAAGGCCGTTGCCTACGCTCTGGGCACGCTGCAGGAGCGCGGCCAGCTGTTTGTTGAGCCGGGTGTCGAGTGCTACGAGGGCATGATCGTGGGCGAGCGCAGCAAGGCCGGCGACATGGTCGTCAACATCGCCCGTACCAAGAACCTGGGCAACCAGCGTTCCTCGACCTCCGATATCTCCGTGCAGCTGGTGCCGCCTCGCACCTTCTCGCTGGAGGAGGCGCTGGAGTACATCGCCGATGACGAACTGGTGGAGATCACCCCCAAGAACATCCGTCTGCGCAAGCGTCTGCTCAACGCCACCGATCGCAAGAAGGCTGCCGTTCGCGCCGGTCAGGTCAACAAATAAGCGCTGAGCTTTGTAGCATTCACAAGAAAGGGCGTCGACCATCGCGGCCGGCGCCCTTTTTGTACCACCACAAAGAGGAAGGGCACCTTTGCGGTGGTTGGCGGTTAGGCGGAGGGAAGGCCCGGGGTGTTGGGGGCCTGTTGCGGTTTGACGTGGGCGCTGCGCCAGATGATCTGAATGAGATAACCCAGCATAAAGACGAAGGCTACGCCGCTGATAAAGTTGCCCATAAGGGGAAGTGCTGTAAGGGCGCCGGCGATGGCGCCGCCCACGGCGGCCATGGCGTAGCGGTTCTGGCTGTGCCCGACCATGCGTGCGACCGCGGTGCCCGCAAAGGCCGCAGAGACCAGGGCGATGCCGATGACGCCGCACATCAGGGCTCCGGCGAGCGACAGGCCGGCAATCGAGATGATGAGCAGCAAGATGGCGGGAGCGGCGGCTACCGTGCCCAAAAGACCGCTCACCCACAGCGGGGCGGGGTGCTGGTGAAGCATGCCGGCCGCGCTGGCTGTTGCACGCGGAAAGACGAGCTCAAGGAGAATCGCGACAAAGCAGGTGGAAAGAGCTGCGGCAACGATGCCGCCGATGACGTCGTTGATGGTGGAGGTATCCTCGTTCTCGGTGCGGTCGATCTTGAGGGCTCCCACTTTGGCGCCGTCGGCGCGTTCGGGGTCCTGTGAGACATGAGCGTTTACGGTGCCGGTGATGTTGGCGTTTTTGCCGAGCACCAGCTTGTCGGCCCAGACCTCAACATCGCCATCGACAGTGCCGTCGATGGTTACCGTACTGCCCGCGAGCACTGCCGACTTGGCGGAGCCGCGCAGGGCAACCGTCTCACCTGCGGCATAGAAGCAATTGGCGGTACTGCCGGAGTTAAGTACGACGTGCTGAGCGGCAACTGTCACGCTTCCATCAATGGTGGTCTTGGCGATATCGATGGTGCGCGCCGCCAGGCGAACGGCGCCGCCTACGGTGCAGTCGCGAATCGACAGGCTTTCGCCGGCGGCGATGATATCGCGGTCGATGGACGCGTCGTCCAGGCTAAGGATTTGACCGGCCCAGTACAGATCGCCCCCGACGCCGGATGGACTGGAATCCCCGCCGGACACGAAAACATTGCCCGCGGTGTCGGTGCCGGCGAATGCCATGGAAGGCAGCGCGGTAAACGCCAGCGCGATAAGAGCGAAGGCCATAATGAGGCGTCCGCGCATGTTGTGACGTTGTGCCGCCGCGGGTTGGTTGTGAGGCATGGTGAATCCTTTGCTTGGTGATTTGCATACGCCCAATATGGTACCCATTGCGCCTTCGCTCTAAAAGAAACTCGCGGTTGCAGTATTCTGCATGGGCAATTGCCTACGTAAGGCGTCGTGGGATATCGGGCCTGCGGCCGGTTGTAGATAGGCTGTCACCTTGCGATGGGCCGGGCCGTGCTATCTATTTTTTACGATGTAGGAAACGCGCGATATCGTCCTCGGTGGGGCTTTTGATGTCAAAGCGCAGCGAGAGCCAGCGCAGGCCCATGGTCACTGCGACGCAAACGACCAGCGCGACGACATTGCTGACCAAGCCGCTCATGACAAGGCAAACATAGCTTGCCGATCCAGCGATAGCCGCGATGGCATAGAAGTTGGTGCGCTGGAAAATACCCGGCACCACGCCCATAAAACCATCGCGCAGCATGCCGCCGCCTACCGCGGTAAAAAAGCCCATCATGATGCACACGACCGGTGCAAATCCGTACACGAGCGCCTTATCTGCGCCGGTTGCCGCATAAATACCCACCGAGATGATGTCGAGCAGGGGGATGAGCTTGTCGGGCTTGTCGACGATGGCAGGGAAGATGTAGATGATGGCCGCCGTGGCGATGGACAGCGGAAGCGCCATGGGCTGGTTAAGGATGTAGACGTTGCCCACCTGGAGCGTCATATCGCGCAAAAGACCGCCGCCCAGACCGCAGACCACGGCGAGCGCGACGGCGCCCACCAGATCGAGTTTGTGCTCGCGCGCAACCAGTACACCCGAAATCGACGCCGCGACGACAGCGAACATCTCGAGCCAAAACGGGATGGCAACCATGGCATCCGAGGCGTGTGCGGTAACGATTACAGTGGCGATGACGGGCAAGGTGGGTTCCTTTGGGTAGTTGGATTGGAAAATGCCCGTACATAGTACATGGTTGTGGGAGGTCGTGACCCCATTGCTCGGTAAACGGTCGGAACTGGGCGCGGTCACAGGTTCCAAACATGTACATCAGCATCCAAAAACGACATTTTTTTGACATCTTTGGAGGGTGATGTACATGTTTGGAGATCTGGGTTGGTGTTGAACGCCCTGGCGGGTTCGAACCCCTCCTCCGTCGCCGTATTTGTCTGTAAGGGAATCAAAACAAAAAAGCTCCCTTTGTTGGGAGCTTTCTCAACCAAAATGGCGGAGGAGGAGGGATTCGAACCCTCGTGACCTTATACAGGCCAAACGGTTTTCGAGACCGCCGCATTCAACCACTCTGCCACCCCTCCGCGTGGGGTAAAAACAAAGCAGGCACAAAGGCCTGCTTTGGAATTAACTGGCGGAGAGTCAGGGATTTGAACCCTGGAGACGCTTTTGACGCCTACACGATTTCCAATCGTGCTCCTTCGGCCACTCGGACAACTCTCCGTTAAATGCGAAAGTCAGTATACACGAGGAATCGCAAAGTGCAAACCAAAAACTTGGCATTTTTTAAATTGCATCGCTCCGTCGTTTGCCCAACCGTGCCGAAACCAATCGATGATCTGCGTAATCTGACCAGGCGAACTGTTCAAATGAGGTAGTTACGGACGGTCGGGAATCAAGTTTAATAATTCAAAATGTCGCGTTGTACCGCTGGTATGCATTTTGCGACCGCAGCCATGCTGCGAGCGACTTGCGGTTATCTGGCAGAAAGTCGGTATGTACCCGCCCTTGTCCTCAAATCCGTCAAGCTCTTGGACAGCATTTGGTTGGAATACGCAAGAAAGGCCGTGCGAGTATGGGCATATGTGGAGGTCATGAGGTTGTAGCTGCATATTCTTGCAGCCTGGGAGGTTGAAAGATACTATTACCAAGTCTTTTCCTGCTTCAGGCGCACCTTCACGACCTGAAGCCACATTTGTCCAGAGGAGGTGACAATATGAAGGCTTATGAACTGCTGTTCTTTGTTGACCCGTCGCTCGACCCCGAGACTCGTCTCGCTGTTATGAAGCGTATCGATACCACGATCGCTGAGGGCGCTGGCAAGGTCGACTCCGTTGACGAGTGGGGCAAGCGCAAGCTCGCCTACGAGATCAACGACCTCACCGATGGTGACTACACCCTCATCAACTTCCATGCAGATCCTACCCAGATCGCCGAGCTTGATCGCGTCCTGCGCATCACCGACGCTGTGGTCCGCCACATGATCGTCCGTCGCGACGACCAGGAGTAAGACTGTCGTTTTGGACTGGGCTTGTGCCCCAAGAGGAAGTAGTGAGTAATGAGCATCAATCGAGTGAACATCACCGGTAACCTCACCCGCGATCCCGAGCTGCGCGCCACTGCCGGCGGAACCCAGGTTCTGTCCTTTGGCGTCGCCGTGAACGATCGCCGCCGCAATGCGCAGACTGGCGAGTGGGAGGACTATCCCAACTTTGTCGACTGCACTATGTTCGGCACCCGCGCCGAGGCCGTGAGCCGTTTCCTGGCAAAGGGAAACAAGGTCGCGATCGAGGGCAAGCTGCGCTACAGCTCTTGGGAGCGCGACGGTCAGCGCAGGAGCAAGCTTGAGGTCATCGTCGATGAGATCGAGTTTATGAGCTCCCGTGGTGGCCAGGGTGGCTACGATCAGGGCGGTTACGCCCCCGCAGCTCCCGCGCCCGCAGCGCGTCCTGCCGCACCGGTGGCTACGCCGCCCGCGGTCGACGTCTACGATGAGGACATCCCGTTTTAAGGGTTGTTCACCTATTTTTGAGTGAGAGGCGGCTTCGGTTCGCCGAAGTTGCCAAATGAAAGGTATTTTGACATGGCTAATGATTTTTCTGCACGTCAGCCGCGTCGTAAGTACTGCCAGTTCTGCAAGGAGAACACTGAGTTCATCGACTATAAGGACACTCAGCTTCTCCGTAAGTACATGACCGACCGTGGCAAGATCAAGCCCCGTCGCGTCACTGGCGCTTGCACGCAGCATCAGCATGACATCGCCAACGCCATCAAGCGTGCCCGCGAGATGGCTCTCCTGCCGTACACCGTCCCCGTGGTTTCCTCTCGTGGCAACCGCGACCGCGGCTAAGAAGGGAGACGCATCATGAAGGTTATTCTTCTCGATGAGATCAAGGGCAAGGGCGGCGAGGGTGACGTCGTAGAGGTCGCTCAGGGTTACGCTGAGAACTTCCTGTTCCCCAAGAAGCTCGCTGTTGCCGCCACCAAGGGCAACCTCAAGCAACTTGACGAGCGTCGCAACAACATCGCCAAGCGCGAGGCCGTCCGTCTGGCTACCGCCAACGAGACCAAGGCTGCCCTCGAGGGCAAGCAGGTCACCGTTGACGTCAAGGTCGGCGACGAGGGCATCCTCTTTGGCTCCGTCACCGCCGCTATGATCGCTGACGCCATCAAGGATCAGCTCGGTATGGACATCGACCGCAAGCGCGTCGAGCTCGGTAAGCCCATCAAGGTTGCCGGTGCCCACACCGTTGCCATCTCGCTGTACCGCGAGATCAAGGCCGAGGTTGTCGTTCTCGTCGGCGTTACCGCCGAGGAGCTCGCTGCCGAGGCTGAGGTCGAGGAGGCCGCTGAGGTCGCCGAGGCCGAGACCGCCGAGGCCGAGACCGAGGCTGCTGCCGAGTAGCATTTGCTGCAACGCAACAATCTTGTTCTAAGAAGGGCGCTCTGGGAGACCGGGGCGCCCTTTTATTTTTTGCGCTGAGTGGGTGTCACGTCATACATGGAGATGTAGTCCCACATAAGCGTTGTGTTAGACCGCTTTGGATAAGTGTCCTATGCACAGTACACGCAGCAGGACCCCCAATTGCGACAATTCCATCATCAGGAAAGATGGAGGTTGCAATGGAAGACGTGCTCACCCAGCTGACGAGGCAGTTCCTCCCGCAGATGACGGCTGCCGAGAAGAGCAGGGCCCTGAGATCGCTCAAGGCGCTGATAGACGCGGAGCTTTTCGAACTCGCGGCAAGCGAGGGGGCGGAAGACGATCCCGACAGAGCCTGCCCCTGGTGCGGCTCCCCGCATTACGTGAAGAGGGGGCGAGACGGGCGCGGCCGTCAGCGGTTCCTCTGCCGAGGGTGCGCCAGGACCTTCACCGACGCCACCATGCGCATCTTCTCCACCACCAAGCTCGACAGGTCGGCCTGGATGAGGTTCGCGGTGTGCCACGTGGACATGCTCCCGCTGCGCGAGTCGGCGGAAAAGTGCGGCGTGTGCCTCAAGACGGCGTTCTTCATGCGCCACAGGCTGCTCGAGGCCATGGCCAAGCGCATGCCCGCCTTCCGCGTGGAGGCCGGCGGCGGGGCCGAGCTCGACGAGTGCTTCTTCAGGGAGAGCTTCAAGGGGAACCGCTCCAGGTCGGAGTCCGGCATGCCCAGGAAGCCCCGCACAAGGTCGCAGGGAACCGACGGGCACGAGAAGATATGCGTGCTCACCGGCATCAACGACGCCGGCGACATCTTCTACGAGATCGCGGGGAGGGGCGGCCTCGACGAGGCGGCAGCCAGGGAGCTGCTCGCCGACAAGCTCGCGGTCGGCGCGATAATCTCGACGGACCGTGCGCACGTGTACCGCCGCGTCCTGCCCGCCCTCGGCGTCGGCGCGCACATCGCCAGCAAGAGGGAGGAGCACGCCATCAACAGGGTGAACAGCCTCCACTCCCAGATGAGGCACTTCATCGGCAGGTTCCGGGGCGTCTCCACGAGACGCCCCGAGAACTACCTCGCCTGGTTCAAGTGGACATGGTGCTTCAAGGTCCGCAGGAGCGCGGACGAGCTCGCCGAGCTCATAGTGAGGCAGGCAGCCCGCGGCACGTACGAGAAGACCTGGCGCCAGTACAAGGTGACCCCCTATCCGTTCTACGAGTACTGGATCAAGCAGGCGAAATGGGACTCGCGTGCGCGGAGGGCCATATACGGCGTGGCGTGATGTCCAGGGCGGTCTGGCGCAGCGCATCTGCGGCAAGCGCTGAAGTCGTGCCCCGATGCAAATAGCAACAGCTAGCGATATTCTTCGGGAACGTCGAAACCGTACTCACGGCATAGGAGCATGACATCGTGGGCGTCGTGCTCGTCATGCTGATAGCCCAAGTGAAACAACAGCTGGCTTTCGGGGTCGATGCACGACACCTCCACCTCGCCGATGCGCCCCCTCCCCGAAAAGACCTCCCCGGGAAAACGATCTCCCTGATACAGAATATCGCCATTCTCGGCGAAATCGAAGCAATGCAGGTCGACGATGCGCCCCGCCTCGTCTTGCCACACCGTGTGATCTTCGGTGGTGAAAGATGCAGCCACCTCGGAAAACCCCTCATCAGCAATTAGATCCACGAACCTTTGGTAATCCCCGCGCTGAACGAACAGGTCGATGTCGTTATGAGCCCTGGTCTCACGCCCGACAAGCGCATCGACGCCCCAGCCGCCATCAAGATATACGCCAATGCCCGCACCTGCGGAAAGGCCGATTATCCAACACGCATCATCCTTGGTGACCATAGGAGCTCCTTCGCTTTCGCCTGCTATTTAAGCAAGAAAGATTATAGGAAAAATCCCAGTATCCAAAGTGGTCTAACACAACGCACATAAGGGACCGTTCATCCGTTTGGTTCGGTGATGATTGTTAAGGCGCGCCTCGATTTAAAGCTGTGGCTGATACTATGGATGCTCGCAAGCGATATGAATGAGGATGCTCATGGCATATGACGATAGGGAGACATGGCTGACGGTCGAGGACCGCGGCTCCAAGTTGGGTCTCCCCCAAAACCAAGATGCAGAGGCCAACGTACTGGCCGCCATGCTGCTATCGCCCGAAGTGGTCGAAGAAGCCCAGGTCGAGCTGCAGCCCGATGATTTCTACCGGCCTATTCATAAGACCATCTATACCGCGATGGTCGATATGTACAACAGCCGCATCCCCATCGACTCCATCTCGCTGATCGATTACCTGCGAAGCATCAACAAGCTCGATGCCGTGGGCGGCGAGGCGTACATTTTGGAGCTGATGGGTCAGACCCTGTCGCTCGTCAACTGGCAGCACCATGCCGCCATCGTTCGTCGCGACTCGATGCTGCGTGAGCTGATTGGCGCCACCAACGAGATTAACGCGCTGGCCTACAACGCCCCCACCGATACCAAAGAGGTCGTTGAGCTGGCCGAGAGCAAGCTGCTCAAGGTTACGGCGCGTGAGGTTAAGTCGAGCTACAAGACACTGACCGAGTTTATGGTCGAGGCCTATAACGAGGCCGAGGAAGTGTGCCAGGCCGGTGGCCAGGCAGCGGGCGTTCCCACGGGATTCCCGTCACTCGACCGCATGCTTATGGGCTTCCGCGAGGGCCAGCTCATCATTATCGGCGCCCGCCCCGCCGTGGGTAAGACCTCGTTCGCTCTAAACCTGGCGCTCAATGCCGCCGCTGCGGGCTACACCGTCGGCTTTTTCTCGCTGGAGATGTCGGGCAAGGAAATTGCCCAGCGCCTGATTTGCGCCTACGCCATGATTTCGATCAGTGATTTTCGCATGGGTCGCATTAGCCCCGAGCAGTGGGCCAATATCAACGAGGCCACGCAGACCTTGTCCAAGCTCGATATTCTGATTGACGATACGCCCGGCACCACGGTGACCGAGATTCGCGCCAAGAGCCGCCGCATGCTCCACAACAAGGAGAAGGCCATCATTATCTTGGACTACCTGCAGCTGGTGAGTCCTCCGCCGGGACGCCGTTCCGAGAGCCGCACCGTCGAGGTCTCCGAGATGTCGCGTGGCTTAAAGATTATGGCCAAGGAACTCAAGATTCCGCTGATCGCGCTGTCTCAGCTGTCGCGTCAGGTCGAATCCCGTACCGGCAAGCGCCCGCAGCTTTCCGACCTGCGCGAATCGGGCTCCATCGAGCAGGACGCCGATATCGTCATGTTCTTGGACCGTTCCGCCGACGAGGCTGAGGCCTCGCGCGACGACCGACCCGACGAGGGCGTCACGCGTATTGTCGTGGCCAAGAACCGTTCGGGCCCGATCGGCGACGTCGACCTGATGTTCCTGCCGGCATCCACCAAGTTCTATGAGCTTGATGGGGTGCATACCGAGGAGTAGGACAGGCGCCCGTTGCACGGGTATACTGGGAATGTTTTGTGCTTCTGCCCGCCGTGTGGCGCGCAGACAGTCCATGTATGTAAGGAGTAAACATGCCGTCAACCGTTTTGGTCGGTGCCCAGTGGGGCGATGAGGGCAAGGGTAAGATCTGCGACCTGATCGCCGGCGACTTCGATGCCGTCGTGCGCTATTCGGGCGGCAACAACGCCGGGCACACCATCGTTGTCAACGGCAAGAAGTACGGCCTGCACCAGGTGCCCTCCGGCATCATGTACGCCGACCACGTGTCGGTGATTGGCAACGGCTGCGTCGTCAACCCCAAGGTTGTCCTTGAGGAGATCGACATGTTCGAGGCCGATGGCATCACCACCAAGAACCTCAAGATCAGCGGCAACGCACACGTGATCATGCCGTATCACGTCGACCTGGACGGCGCCTTTGAGCAGAGGCTCGGCAAGAAGAGTATCGGTACCACCAAGCGCGGCATTGGCCCGTGCTATCAGGACAAGATGGCCCGTATTGGCCTTCGTATGCAGGACATGCTGGATGAGGGGCTCTTCCGCGACAAGCTGGAAACCGCTCTTGCCCGCGTGAATCCCGAGCTCGAGCTGCTTTACGGCCTGCCCACCTACACCGTGGACCAGATCTGTGAAGAGTACCTGCCCATGGCCGAGCGCCTGCGCCCGTACATCACCGAGACGAGCCTGCTGCTCAACAACATGATCGATGAGGGCAAGACCCTGCTCTTTGAGGGCGCCCAGGCAACATTGCTCGATATCGACCACGGCACCTATCCGTTTGTCACATCTTCTAACTGCACCGCCGGCGGCGCGATCACCGGTTCTGGTGTTGGCATGAAAAACGTCGACCGCGTGCTGGGCGTCATGAAGGCCTACATCACCCGCGTCGGTGCAGGCCCCATGCCCACCGAGCTTTCCTACGAGTCCGAGGCCGGCCATACGCTGACCGAGGAGGGCTATGAGTACGGCGTGACCACCGGTCGCCGTCGTCGCTGCGGCTGGTTTGACGGTCCCATCGCCAACTACGCCTCGCGCGTCAACGGTCTTACCGACATCGCCCTGACCAAGCTCGACGTGCTTTCGGTCTTCGACACCATTAAGGTGTGCGTGGCCTATGACGTCGATGGCGAGCGCTACACCAGCGTGCCCGAGCACCAGGTGCGCTTTGAGCATGCCAAGCCCATCTACGAGGAGCTTCCTGGCTGGAAGTGCGATATCACCGGCTGCCGCAGCTTTGAGGAGCTGCCGCAAGAGGCTCAGGACTACGTGGCATTTGTCGAGGATCTGGCGCACACGCGCGTGACGTTTGTCGGTGTTGGCGCCGGTCGCGAGCAGATCATCAACCGATTCTGGAAGTAATCGGCGTTATTTGGTTATTGCGATATACCCCTTCGCAGCCCGGACGGGCGGCCGAGGGGTATATTTGCTTGTAATGGGCCCGCATGGTTGACGGGCCGTTAATCCATAGAGGAGGCACCCTTGAAGGCGGACACTCAAACCATCGACATCCTGTTGTTGGGCAGCGGCGGCCGCGAGCATGCTTTGGCAGCCAAGCTCGCGGCATCACCGCGCGCCGGCAAGCTCTACATCGCCCCGGGCAACGGCGGCACCGCGAGCTGCGGCGAGAACGTGGTTCTCGACGATTGCGATCCTGCTGCCGTGGCGGCGTTTGCGCAGAGCCACGGATGCGGACTCGTGGTAATTGGCCCCGAGGCTCCGCTCGTGGCGGGCGTGGCCGACGCCGTGCGCGCGGCGGGTATTCCCTGCTTTGGCCCGGGTGCCGAGGGCGCCCAGATGGAGGGCTCTAAGCTGTTTTCCAAGCAGCTCATGGAGCGCGCGGGCATTCCGACGGCCGCCTACGGCTCGTTTACCGACGAGGCCTCGGCTCTCGCCTATGTGCGCGAGCAGGGCGCTCCGCTGGTCGTGAAGGCCGACGGTCTTGCCGCGGGCAAGGGCGTTATTGTGGCAACCGAGCTTTCGCAGGCCGAAGAGGCCGTGCGCGAGTGCTTTGGCGGCACCTTTGGCGACGCCGGCAACACCGTGGTTATCGAGGAGATGCTCGTTGGCCCCGAGTGCTCGCTGCTGGCCTTTACCGACGGCAAGACCGTGCGCCCCATGGCCACCTCGCAGGACCACAAGCGCGCGCTTGAGGGCGACCTTGGTCCCAACACGGGCGGCATGGGCGTCTACAGCCCGGTGCCCATCGTGACCGACGAGGAGCACGCCACCATGGTGAAGGTCATGGAGCAGACCGTGGCCGAGCTCGCCGCCGAGGGCATCGATTACCGTGGCTGCCTGTACGGCGGCTTTATGCTTACCCCCGCCGGCCCCAAGGTGCTGGAGTTTAACGCCCGCTTTGGCGACCCCGAGACGCAGGTCGTGCTGCCGCGCCTTAAGAACGACCTGGTCGAGGTCATGCTTGCCTGCGCTAACTGCGAGCTCGACCAGATTGAGCTCGATTGGCGTGACGAGTGGGCGGTGGCCGTTGTCCTGACGAGCGCGGGTTATCCCGGCAGCTACGAGAAGGGCAAGGTCATCACCGGCATCGAGGATGCCGAGGCCATGGAGAACGTGACCGTGTATCACGCCGGCACCGCCGTGGTGGACGGCCAGCTCGTGACCAACGGCGGCCGCGTGCTCGCCGTGACCGCGCTGGGCGACACGTTCGAGAACGCTCGCAACCTTGCCTACGAGGCTTGCGAGAAGATCGATTTTGAGGGCAAGACCCTGCGTCACGACATTGGCCTGCGCGCGCTGCGCGGCCGCGACGCCTGGGATGCTTAAAATCCGAGAGGAATGAGACGGATGGACGAGAAGAACGAAGAGCTCGTGGACGCGCAGATCGTCGAAGAGGACAGCCGCATGTATGGGCACGCCGAGGGCGAGCCTGGTGGCGAGGTCGCTGACGAGCCGGCGCTGGTGCTGGGCGACGACGACCCGCACGATGCCGAGCTGCACGAGAAGATTCTTTCGGAGGAGTGCGCCTGGAAGGGCAAGATCCTCGACGTCCACCGTCTTGAGGTTGAGCTGCCCAACGGTCACCGCAGTGCCCGCGATATCGTTCGCCATCCGGGTGCGGCGGCCGTTGTGGCGCTGACCGAGAGCGGCAAGATCGTACTGGTGCGTCAGTACCGCACCGCCATCGACCGCGTGACGGTTGAGATTCCCGCCGGCAAGCTCGACCCAGGCGAGGACCCGCTCGATTGTGCCAGGCGCGAGCTGCATGAGGAGACGGGCTTTAAGGCCGGGCGCATTCGCTTTTTAACGTCGATTGTCACGACCTGTGGTTTTTGCGACGAGATTATTCACATCTACCTGGCCACCAAGCTCGAGTTCGATGCGCCCAACCCCGACGATGACGAGTTTGTCAACGTTGACCTGGTGCCGCTGCACGAGCTGATCGATGCTGTGCTCGACGGCAAGATCGAGGATGCCAAGACCGTCGTGGGCGCGCTTGCCTGCGACAGCATCGCGCACCGCCTTGGTGGTTCTGAGCTGTAACGAGTGGGGATAGCCCTGGGACAAGTGCTACTGATTGCTTTGTCCCAGGGTCTTACGTTGCTGATATTTCTTTGAGGATCACATGCTGAAGCGTTTTCTGTCTTACTACAAGCCCCAGATGGGGCTTTTTGTTGCCGATACCATTTGCGCCCTGGTGCTTGCTGCCATTGACCTGGCGTTTCCCATTATCCTGCGCAATCTGTGCGGCGGGCTGTTTACCCAGGGCCAGACTGCCATTATGCAGGCGCTCGGTATGATCGCGGTGGGACTGGTGCTGATGTATGCCACCCGCTGCGCCTGCCGCTACTTTGTGAGCTATTGGGGCCACGTGATGGGCGCGCGCATGGAGTCCAAGATGCGCGAGGACTTGTTCGATCAGTACGAGCGTTTTAGCTTTGCGTACTTTGATCGCAACAGCTCGGGTGACATGATGAGCCGCGTGGTCAACGACCTGTTCGATATCTGCGAGGCGGCGCACCACGTGCCCGAATGGATCATTATTTGCGGTATCGAGATCATTGGCTCGTTTGTGATTCTGTTTACCATTGCGCCGGTGCTCGCACTCGTCATGGCCGTGGTGACGGCGGTGTTCGCGGTCATTATGTTTTGGCAGAATATGCGCATGCGCGAGGTCTTTAGCGATAACCGCAAAAAGATCAGCGGCATCAATGCGCAGCTGCAGGATTCGCTGGCGGGTATGCGTGTGGTCAAAAGCTTTGCCAATGAGCAGACCGAACGCTCTAAGTTCCGCGCCTCTAACGATCGCTACCTTTCGTCCAAGGAAAACATGTATCACGCCATGGGCGTCTACACCGCGACGTATGGTCTGCTCTCGGGCGTGCTCTATGTGATCGTGGTGCTGCTGGGCGGTTGGCTCGTTGCCCAAGGCCAGCTGCAGGCGGTCGATATGGCAACCTTCGCGCTCTACATTTCGCTGTTCTGCACGCCGCTCGAGACGCTCGTCAATTCGGCCGAGGCGTATCAGAAAGCCATCGCCGGCTTTAAGCGCATGGACGAGGTGCTCTCGACTGTTCCCGATATTCAGGATAAGCCGGGTGCTGCGGATCTGCAGGTGACGGCCGGCGCTGTTGAGTATCGCGACGTGTGCTTTAGCTACGAGGATGTCGAGCTGGGCGCGGGCGACGGGACGCGTCCCGTTATCGACCATATGGATCTGTCCATTAAGCCCGGTCAAACCATCGCTTTGGTTGGTCCCTCGGGCGGCGGCAAATCAACGACTTGTTCGCTGTTGCCGCGCTTTTACGACGTTGCCGCCGGCTCCATTAGCATTGACGGCCAGGATGTGCGCGACGTGACGCAGCGTAGCCTGCGCCGATCCATCGGCCTGGTGCAGCAAGATGTCTATCTGTTCGACGGAACGATTGGCGAGAACATCGCCTATGGCAAGCCGGGCGCCACGGCAGAAGAAATCGCCGAGGCGGCCCATCGCGCCAACATCGATGCTTTTATCGAGTCGCTTCCGCAGGGCTATGACACCGTGGTGGGCGAGCGCGGCAGCCGTCTTTCTGGTGGTCAAAAGCAGCGCGTCGCCATCGCGCGCGTGTTTCTCAAAAATCCCAAGATCCTTATTTTGGATGAGGCGACCAGTGCTCTGGATAACGAGAGCGAGGAGGCGGTGCAGGAGTCGCTCGAGCGCTTGGCGCGTGGCCGCACCACGATCATCATCGCTCACCGTCTCTCAACCATTAAGCATGCCGACGAGATTGCGACCGTTGAGCATGGTCGCGTTGTGGAACGTGGCACGCACGAGGAGCTTCTCGCCCGTGGCGGCACTTATGCCCGTTACTATCGAATGCAGTTCGAAGGTGCGCGTGCGCACGAGCTCGACTGATTGATATGACAGGAAGGTTATGGCTGATAAGAACCATCTGACTCCGGAAGAAGTGACGGAGTTATTCTCCGAAATCGATGCATCCGGCGTCTTGGATCCTACACTCGCCAAAAAGCGTACCGAGCGCATGCGCGAGAAAGAGTCTGCCGTCAAACGCGGTGACAAGGCGACACTGGCGCGGCTGCGCAGCGAGGATCGCGCGAGCCAGGCAAAACATATCGACCCGCTGTCCGAGGACGATCCTTCGGGTTCGCAGGTGAGCCATACCATTACGAAAACTGCCATGGCCGTGGTTATCGGCATCCTGGTGCTGATTGTGGGCATGCAGATCGGCTACGGCGTGATGCGACGCCTGAACACCGCGAACCTCTCCGAGAGCGTTTCGGTGGATACCGTCTCGACCGCGCTCAAAGGTGGACTTGAATGGGGCAACGGCTTTACGCAGTTCCCGCTCGATTTTACCGTCGACGAGGCCGACGAGGGTACGGGCACGGTTGAGGTGACGGTGCTGGACACGTCTTCTGCCAATGAACTCGAGTTGCTGTCCAACGGTCAGATTCAGGCGGCGGCGCTCGCAACCAATGCCCTGCTCAACGACAAGATTGACCGTGTGGTGTATAACGTCCACGCCTATATCGACGAGGACAGCAGGATTCAGCATGATTCCTTCTTTGGCATGTTTCCCGCCCAGGGCCACCAGAGCGCCATCCTGACGTTCGTCTGGACCAAGAGCTCTTCCAACGCCACCAATATCGACTGGAAGATGCGTATCGTGAGCATGGATGACACCATTGCCGAGCGCATTCAGAAACAGGTGAACTCGGTATCGTCGCTCATCGAGGACCCGGCGGTGAGCCAGACTAAGATTGACGAGGAAAAGGCCGAACGTGACCTGGAGCACCGCCTGCACGGCCGCGAGATTTTCCGTGGCGGCAAGCTTGGCCGCACCCCGTCCGAATTACTTGAGCAGGACAAGCAAAAGTAGTCCGCAGCCACATAGAACGATGACATCCCGCGTGAGCCGCAAGCCCACGCGGGATGATTTTTCTGGGACGGGGATTAAAAAATTATTCTGTCATGTATGCGGTTGGCGAGTAGTCAATTTGGGACGGGGCTATTTTAGCTACCCCGGCTGGTGGCACGACGGTTAGGTTGATTGACGGACGGGGCAGCTAAAATAGCCCCGTCCCAAATTGACTACTCAGCGACAAAGCTCTGCTTTCAGAATGATTTTTTAATCCCGTCCTAGAAAATCATTATGCATAAGAAGTCATAATTATCATTTTGTAAACAATTCTATGTAATTAACGCCATAAGTCATGCTTACGGTTAGAATACCGCGAGGCCTAACTACACACCTTTAAGCCGGTCCCGAGAGACCGGGAAGGAGAACTATGGCGAACAACCATATTGCGGGCGCTGCCGCCCGCACCATCGCGCCCAGCGAACTGTGCCAGCGCATGCTGGCCAAAACCAGCAAGGGTGCTTGCGGTCCCTGCATCCTGTACCTTGAGGATGGGACCATTTTTTATGGCCGTGCATGTGGTGCCGAGGGCACCGCGACCGGCGAAGTCTGCTTCAATACCTCACTCGAGGGTTACTTTGAGGTTATGACCGACCCGAGCTATGCTGGCCAGATCGTTACCATGACCTATCCGCAGATTGGCAACTATGGCATCGACGAGACCGATGTCCAGTCCGCCTTCCCCGGCGATGACGTACGCCCTGCGAGTGCTCCCGCCATGCGCGGCATGATCGTGCGCGACATGTGTGCCACGCCTTCTAACTGGCGCTCGGCCGTCAGCGTGCCGGAGTACCTGCGCGCACACGGCATCGTCGCTATCGAGGGCGTCGACACCCGAGCCCTGGTGCGCCACCTGCGCGACAATGGCTCCAAGATGGGCATTATCTCGACCGAGGTCCTCGACATCGACGAGCTTGCCGAGCGCTTGGCCTCTGCTCCCACGCTGGTGGGGGAGAACCTGGTCAAGACCGTGAGCTGCCCTGCGCCCCATCCGTTCGCCGGAAGCGATCTGCCTGCCGAGCATGGCTTTGCGCTTGCGGCCCCCGCTCCCGCCCGCCACAACGTGGTCGCGTACGACTGCGGTGTCAAGCGTGGCATCCTGGAGGGTCTGGTCCGTGCTGGCTGCGACCTCACCGTCGTGCCGTGGGATACACCCGCGCGTCAGGTACTCGACATGAATCCCGATGGCGTCTTTTTGTCCAACGGTCCCGGTGACCCCGATGCCGTGGTAGAGACCTACGAGCAGGTGCAGCAGCTGATCGGCAAGGTGCCCGTCTTTGGCATTTGCTTAGGTCACCAGATGATCAGCTTGGCATGCGGTGCCCAGATGGAAAAGCTCAAATTCGGTCACCGTGGCGGTAACCAGCCGGTTATGAATCTGGTCAGCCGCCGCGTGGAAATTACCGCGCAAAACCATGGCTTTGGCCTGCTGTTCCCCAGCTTGGGCAAGCTTGTCCCCGAACTTTCGGGCGGCGAGACCGAGCATGCGGCCGACGGCGATCTGCGCGTCTGGGTGCGCCGTGGTATCGCGCCCGTCGTGATGAACGAGCGCTTTGGCCGCATTCGACTGACACACGTGAACCTCAACGACGGCACCGCCGAGGGCATTCAGCTGCTCGACGCCCCGTGCTTCTCGGTCCAGTACCACCCCGAGGCCTCGCCCGGCCCCACCGATGCCCACTATCTCTTTACCGCCTTTACGCGACTCATGGACGGCGAGGAGAACTACCTGGACATCGACACCGCGAAGGACCGCCTGGCTGGCTGGAACTTTCCCGACGAGGGTTCCGCCACGACCGAGACCGAGGAGAACTAACATGCCTAAACGTACTGACATCAAGCGTATCCTCGTCATTGGCTCGGGCCCCATCGTCATTGGCCAGGCCTGCGAGTTCGATTACTCCGGCGCCCAGGCCTGCAAGGTGCTCAAGGAGGATGGCTTTGAGGTCATCCTGGTCAACTCCAACCCGGCGACCATCATGACCGACCCGGGCCTGGCCGACCGCACCTATGTCGAGCCCATCACCGCCGAATTTATCGAGCGCGTGATCAAGAAGGAGCGCCCGGACGCGCTGCTGCCCACGCTGGGCGGCCAGACCGGTCTGAACGCCGCCGTCGAGCTGGCAAAGGACGGCACGCTCGACCAGTACGGCGTCGAGATGATTGGCTGCGACCTTGCCGCCATCGAGCGCGGCGAGGACCGCAAGCTCTTTAACGAGGCCATGGCCGAGATCGGCCTGGAGGTCGCGCGCTCGGGCTATGCCTACAGCGTGGCCGACGCCGAGGCCATCGCCGAGCGCGTGGGATATCCCTGCGTGCTGCGCCCGAGCTTTACCCTGGGCGGCGCCGGCGGCGGCATCGCGCACACCCACGAGGAGCTCGTCTCCATCGTGAGCCAAGGCCTTGAGCTCTCGCCCGCCCACGAGGTGCTGGTCGAGGAGTCCATCGAGGGTTGGAAAGAGTACGAGATGGAGGTCATGCGCGACCACGCCGGCAACGGCATCATCGTGTGCTCCATCGAGAACCTCGACCCCATGGGCGTGCATACCGGCGACTCCATCACCGTGGCGCCGGCGCAGACCCTCTCTGACCTTGAGTATCAGCGCATGCGTGTCGCCTCGCTCGCCATTCTGGAGAAGATCGGCGTCGAGACCGGTGGCTCCAACGTGCAGTTTGCCGTGAACCCGCAGACCGGTCGCCTGATCGTCATCGAGATGAACCCGCGCGTGAGCCGTTCGTCCGCACTGGCCTCCAAGGCCACGGGCTTCCCCATCGCCAAGGCCGCCGCTCGCCTGGCCGTGGGCTACACGCTCGACGAGATCGTCAACGACATCACCAAAGCCACGCCTGCCTGCTTTGAGCCCACGATCGACTACTGTGTGGTCAAGGTGCCGCGCTTTGCCTTTGAGAAGTTCAAGGGTACCGACCCCACGCTCACAACGCGCATGAAAGCCGTGGGCGAGATCATGGCGATCGGCCGCACCTTTGAGGAGGCCTTTGGTAAGGCCATGCGCTCGCTGGAGGACGGGCATCAGGGCATTTGCGCTGGTGGCAAGGAAGGTGCCGATAAGCTGAGCGACGACGAGCTCGCTCAGGCCGTGGGCACCCCGACTGAGCACCGCATCTTCTTTGTGGTCGAGGCCCTGCGTCGTGGCTGGGATGTCGCGCGCATCCATGCCATCTGCGGCATCGATCCGTGGTATCTCAACCGTATCAACGATATGGTGCAGGTCCAGGAGAGCATTCGCGGCCTGCGCGTGGAGGACATCGACGCCGACGCGATGCGCCTGCTCAAGCAGTATGGCACGAGCGATGCCGAGATTGCCGCGCTGACCGGCTCGGACGAGCGCTTTGTTCGCGCTTACCGTAAGGGCCTGGGCGTGGTTCCCAGCATGAAGACGGTCGACACCTGCGCTGCTGAGTTCTCGAGTGCCACGGAGTATAACTACAAGACCTACGAAAACATCTACCGCACGAGTCCGGTCGCCAAGAAGTGCGTTGCCCCTGACGAGACCACGCCGGCAGATAAGCCCAAGGCGATGATTCTGGGTGCCGGCCCCAATCGTATCGGCCAGGGTATCGAGTTTGACTACTGCTGCGTGCACGCGAGCTACGCGCTGGCGGCCCGTGGCTTCGAGACCATCATGGTCAACTGCAACCCCGAGACCGTCTCGACCGACTACGACACGTCCGATCGTCTGTACTTTGAGCCGCTCACCTACGAGGACGTCATGGACGTTATCGATGTTGAGCGCCCCGACGGCGTCGTGGTGACGCTCGGCGGCCAGACCCCGCTTAAGCTGGCGCGCATGCTCGAGGAGAGCGGCGTGAACATCATGGGTACTAAGCCCGATGCCATCGATTTTGCCGAGGACCGCGAGCGCTTTGCCGCACTGCTCGACAAGCTGGGCATTATGTACCCGCCGGCGGGTCAGGCCACCTCGTTTGAGGAGGCCGAGGCCGTGGCCGCGCATATCGGCTACCCGCTGCTGGTTCGTCCGAGCTATGTGTTGGGCGGCCGCGGCATGATGATCGCCTACGATGCCGAGCATCTGCACGATTACATGGCCGAGGCTGCCCGCATTAGCCCCGACTACCCGGTGTACCTCGACCGCTTCCTGGAGGGCGCGATCGAGTCCGATGTCGATGCCCTGTGCGACGGCGAGGAGGTCTACATCGGCGGTATTCTGGAGCATATCGAGGAGGCCGGTATCCACTCCGGTGACTCCGCGACTTGCATTCCGCCGTTTAGCTTTAGCGAGAGTCTGCAGGCGAAGCTCCGCGAGACCACGCGCCGCATCGCGATGGCGCTGGGAGTCCGCGGCCTGGTCAATGTGCAGTATGCCATCAAGGGTGAGACCGTCTACGTGATCGAGGCCAACCCGCGTGCCAGCCGTACCGTGCCGTTTATCTCCAAGGCTACCGGCCTGCCGCTGGCCAAGTGCGCGGCGCGCATCATGGCGGGCGATTCCATCGCGAGCCTGGGCCTGCCGAGCGACGAGCGCCAGCTGGACTGCTTCTGCATGAAGGAAGCCGTTATGCCCTGGGGTCGTTTCCCGGGAGCCGACGTTATCCTGGGGCCCGAGATGAAGTCGACGGGCGAGGTCATGGGTGTCGCCAAGAGCTATCCCGAGGCATACGCCAAGACGCAGCTGGCGATTGACTACAAACTGCCTGATCCGAGCGCTGGCAAGGTGTTCATTAGCGTGTGCGATCGCGACAAGCGCCATATCCTTTCGGTCGCCCGTATCCTGCGCTATCTGGGCTTTGACATCTGCTCTACCGAGGGTACGGCGCGCGTGCTGCGCGGAGGCAACGTGACGTGCGAGGTCGTGGAAAAGATCAGCGGCCCACACGACGGCGAGCGGCCCAACATCGGTGACCTTATCGCCGATGGCAAGATCGCGGTGATCATCAATACGCCGTACGGCCCGGGCTCGCGCGGCGACGGCTATCTGTTGCGCACCGAGGCGGTGCGCCGCGGCGTGACCTGTGTGACGGCGATGTCTGCCGCCAACACCTACGTGAGCGCTATCGAGGCGGTGCGCGAGGACCAGCAGGGCCACGGCAGCGCCAACGACATGGGCATGGACGTCATCGCCCTGCAGGACCTGCCGCAGTACACGGTGTAATGTGACCTGGTCGGGGGGGGGGGGGGGGGGGGGGGGGGGGGGGGGGGGGGGGGGGGGGGGGGGGCGGGGGGGGGCGGGCCGGCGCCCCCCCCCCCCCCCCCCCCCCCCCGGCCTGCGGTGACTTTGCTGCACCGTGTGCTGTCGAAGGGACTTTGCGCGATGATTAGGGCTGAATAAAATTGAGTGTGGGCGCCGTCGTTCATTCGAACGACGGCGCCCACGTTATGTAGGAGGGACTTTCAGCCTCGTCAACCTCCCATTCCAAACCAAATCAGCCAACGTACGTCATGGCAATATCCGGTAGGTCCCCGGGTGCCCCGCGGCGGGCTGGGTTATTTAGCTGAGCGACTTTGCGTAGCAACCGGAGTGAAGATGAAAACACCGGGCCGCTGCAGAGCACCCACAGACCGCAGGGACGGGAGTGGCTATACTACTCTCAGTAGTTAAGGGTCGCGGATTCGCCGCGTCACCGCTCTCAACAGGAGGTCTTTATTTATGGCAGATCAGAAGCCGGTTGTCGGGATCATCATGGGCTCCAAGTCCGATCTGGGCGTTATGGAAGGCTGCACCGCCGAGCTCGAGGCGCTGGGCGTGCCCTATGAGCTCGTGATCGCAAGCGCGCACCGCACGCCGGCGAAGGTTCACGAGTGGGCTTCGACTGCTGCCGATCGCGGTATCAAGGTGATTATCGCCGCCGCCGGCAAGGCCGCTCACTTGGGCGGTGTCGTGGCTGCCTTTACGCCGCTGCCGGTTATCGGTGTTCCTATGAAGACGAGTGACCTGGGCGGCATGGATTCGCTGTTGTCGATGGTGCAAATGCCTTCGGGCGTGCCCGTAGCCTGTGTTGCCATCAACGGCGCCAAGAACGCCGCTATCTACGCCACACAGATTCTGGGTGCTTGCGACCCCGAGTATCGTACGGTCATTGAGAAAATGAAACAGGAGATGGCTGACGCGTAAGATCGCCACCATTCCTTTTGTGCCATAAGGAGAGTTATGTCCGACTATCAGGGAAAACGTTTTAGGTCCTCTCAAATCCCCGACCCTTCAAAGCCCGCTGACAGCCGTGCGCCTCAGCAGGGTCGGGCATCCTCTCCCCAGCATGCCCGTGCCCCACGCCCCGTGGTGCCGACAGGGCAGCGCCGCCAGCGCCAGAATACGCCTGCCGCATACCGTCCTTCGGCGTATAGCACGGCGAAATCGCCGCAGCGTACTACGCCACCGGCCCATAAGGACTCGGCGGGACATGTCCAACAGCCGCGCAAAAAACGTCGGTCGATTTTCCCTATCTTGCTCATCATTGTCGGAATCGGATTGATTGTTGCCGCAGCGGCTATCTACATCAATGCGCAAATTGGCTACAAACAGGCAAGCGACTCGTATGCAAAGATCGAGAAACAATATGTGAGCGATAAGGATGGCAGCGGCATCCCCGTCGTTGATTTTGATGCCCTTGCGCAGACGAACCCCGAGATTGTCGGCTGGATTTACGTTCCGGATACTACTATCAATTATCCGGTGGTTCAGGCCAACAATAACTCCAAGTACCTCAACACGTTGTTTGACGGTACATCCAACGCTTCCGGTGCAATTTTCCTGGACTGCGACGATACGGCCCCCGGTATGGTGGACCAGCAGACCACGATCTATGGCCATCATATGAACGACGGCTCGATGTTCAACATTATTTCGGACACAACCGACCAGGCAAAGTTCGATAGCATCGAGTATGTGTACTACATTACGCGCGACGGTACGTATAAACTCAAGCCGCTCGTGACCAAGATTGTCGAGGATACGTATAACAAAGCGCGCACACCGAGCTTCGATGGCGAAGACGGTCTAAAGAACTATCTTTCCGAAATGCTGGATGGAGCATCGGCGAAGGCCTATGATGCGAGTGATCGTGCGTCTTCGGCAACCAAGGCCGTAACGCTCATCACCTGCCGCTCCCTTTCCTTTAGCGACACGCGTGCCGTGATGGTGCTCACGCCGGTTGAAGAATAAATTGCCCGAGGGTGGCTAATTTGGGACGGGGATCTTTTAGTCGCTCTCATTCTGTTTGACAGAGAATCTGGCTGGTAATCGAAGGGTAGCTATAAGGAACTCCGCCCCAAGGCTACTCGACGACAATAAGGGGAAATGATGCTTGAGAATGGCAAGATGATGCCTTCGGTCGATGTCTGGCTGCGCGAGGCCAAGGCCGACGCCTCGGCACCGGCGTGCGGTATGTACCTGACGCATAACGGCGTGGTGCGCGCAACGCCCAAGTCTGAGGCCCGTGGTGTCAAGACCGATGGCGTGGCGCCGGGTCATAAAGTAAGCGGCATGGTGTTTGGCTACGACGCCGACAAGGTACGGTCTGCCATCGAAGCGACGCGTGCGATGCCCGGCATCGGCTATGTGCGCGTATGGCTGGCGAGCGGTGAGCTTGCCGTGGGCGATGACATCATGCTTGTACTTATTGGAGGGGATATCCGCCCGCATGTGGTCGATGCGCTGCAGTCGCTCGTCGGCACCATCAAGAACGAGTGCGTGAGCGAGGTCGAGCGCGAGGCGTAAGGCCTCGTCGGCAATCCGAGTCTGTCTATAGCGAAAGCCCGCCGGCAGTTCATGTAGATCTGCCAGCGGGCTTTGATGTGTTGGAGCTATTTTGCTCTGGCGTTTGCTACACGCGTGTGGCGTCCTTGGGGCTCATGGTCATACTCTGAAAACGGTTCTCCATATATTCGTTATCGAAATGCTTGTCATAGAACTGTGCGACGGGAATATTTCGAACGGTTCCGTTGACGCGCTGATACCAATAGTCGAGCGATTGCAACGTCATGACGCCGTCGATCAACATGACGGCGGTCAGGATGACGGTAGCAGAGTAGCGGCGTTTCCATGGAATCATATTGATGAGCTTAAGCAGGCGCGGCAGCAAGACCTTGATCCAGATGAGGCCACCCAGGCCCCACATGCAGGCAAACGGCGTGCATGTGCGTCCCCCGGTCAATACCGCGATGGGATCGGGCATGCCGAATAGCCTAATGTGTGAATAACTCCACGACACCACGCCAAATGAGGTCTGCATAAACCAGCCTACAAACACCTCGAAAGCGCCGCCGATCAGGGCACTTACCAGGAAAATGATCAGAGGATTCTTTTTATAGAAGCGGTTGAGCGCCATGGTCATGAGCACCGCGCCAAATCCGTAGATGGGGCTAAAGGGGCCAAATAGCATACCGGCACGGTCCTGATAGACGCCGGGATCGACGACGACCATATGCCAGACTTCCTCGAGAATGAGACCTAACACGCTGCAGACGAAGAATACCCAGAACAGGTTGAAGTAGTTGAGCTTGATGTAGCCCTCGCCGGTTTCGTCGCGGCCGAGCATCCCCTCGGCGGCGGCATCGCGGTCGAGCATCTCTTGCAGACGGCGCTGCAGTTCGCGCTCCTGGCGTAGCGTGGGGTCGACGGTGGCCGACAGCGCAATGAGGATGACAAGCTGGACGGCGGGGCGCAGCAGGAAGGGTCCGATACCCTGGAGCATCACGTCAACTAAAAGCTCCACGACGGTAAATGCGATGAGGACGTAAGACAGGCGGGCGGCATTGCGCCGCTGGTCCTTGATGAGGTCCAGGCCAAAGACGATCAAGATGATCGCGCTTGCCGCCGAGAGCATAATGCCGGCGACGATAAGGCCAACCGCGACCAGGGTGTTATCACCGAGCTTAGCGGCGACGTTGCCGTTAATGAGTGCGGTGATGACCTGCCACATAAAGACGGCGACTGACGGGAGCGTGCCCACGCCAGATAGGGTGCACAGGACTGCGTAGACCTTGATGATAAGGGGGATCTTCTTGGCCTCCGTGGTGCTGGGGACACTGGGGTCGAGTTGATTTCGATCCATACGCTACCTTTCTCGTCTTGTAGTAGCCTACAAGGATACGCCGACGACCAGCTAAAAGACAGGACGAACGTCCCAATTGCAACAATGTAGCCCCTAGCGCGGGCGAGACACGGCGCACGGGAAGTCTTCGAGGCCGTTGCCCCTGAGAGTGGACTACCCAATAAAATGTTTGGTCGCAAAACGGATAATAAGCTCGGTGGGCTTTTAAAAACCGCTGTTCATGCGCGGGAGTGCTTGTCTTGCCGTGCGTATAATAAGGCAGGTAACGCCAAATAACGAGGCTCTGAGGGGATGCCATGTCTCAAGAAACCATCCGCGCGGCCGAGCGTGCCACGGGACAGGTGACGACCATGTCGACGTACGATCCGGACTCCGACCAGCTGCATGAGGAATGCGGCGTTTTTGGTGTGTGGGCGCCCGATCGCGACGTGGCTCGACTGACGTACTTTGGTCTGCGTGCGCTGCAGCATCGCGGCCAGGAATCGGCGGGAATCGCCGTGGGCGACGGCGGCACGGTTATGGTTCGTAAAGACCTGGGACTGCTCGACCGTGTGTTCTCCAACGCCGACCTGTCGACGCTCTCCGGCCAGTTGGCTGTGGGCCACGTGCGCTATGGCACCGCCGGCGCCAAGAGCTGGGAAGCCTCGCAGCCGCATCTTTCCACCATCAACAGCGTCATCATCGCGCTTGCGCACAACGGCACCCTGGTTAACACTGACGAGCTGCGCCGCCAGCTGATCGAGCTCGGCGTGCCGTTCCTCTCCAATTCGGATTCCGAGGTCGCGACCAAGCTCATTGGCTACTTTACCCAGTGTACGGGCCACCTGCGCGAGGGCATTCGCAAGACCATGGAGCTCGTGCGCGGCGGCTACGCCATGACGCTCATCAACGAGCAGGCACTCTACGCTTTCCGCGACCCACATGGCATTCGTCCGCTGGTGCTGGGCAAGCTCGTGGACGAGGGCCTGGACCAGGCCGACGCCGCATCCGTTTCGCAGCTACCGTCGCAAGACGACGCCGCGAGGGTCGACGCTGCCGCTCATGTCACGCGCGCTGGCGGCTGGGTCGTTGCCTCCGAGACATGTGCACTCGATATCGTGGGCGCCGAGTATGTCCGTGATGTCCGTCCCGGCGAGATATTGCGCATCAGTGCCGAGGGCCTGGTATCCGAGCAGGGTGTGCCCGCTGCCGAAGAGCCCGCTAACTGCATCTTTGAGCAGGTCTACTTTGCCCGCCCCGACTCCATCATGAATGGCAAGAGCGTCTACGCCTGCCGTTACGACATGGGTCGTCAGCTGGCACACGAGGAGCCCGTCGATGCCGACCTGGTCATCGGCGTGCCCGACTCCGGTCTGCCGCCTGCGGAGGGTTATTCGCGCGAGAGCGGCATTCCCTTTGGCGAGGGCCTCATCAAGAATCGCTATGTGGGCCGTACGTTTATCGAGCCCACGCAGGAGCTGCGTGCCATGGGCGTGCGCATGAAGCTCAATCCACTGCGCGACAACATTGAGGGCAAGCGCCTGGTCGTCATCGACGACTCCATCGTTCGCGGCACCACCATGGTGCAGCTCGTCAAGATGCTGCGCAACGCCGGCGCCAAGGAGATTCACATCCGCATCAACTCGCCCGAGGTCATCTGGCCGTGCTTCTACGGCATCGATACCGACGTGCAGTCGCAGCTCATCAGCGCTAACAAGACGGTCGATGAGATCTGCGAGTACATTGGCGCCGATTCGCTGGCCTTCCTTTCGGTCGAGGGCCTGCTGAAGGTCATGCCCAAGGGCGGCTACTGCGATGCGTGCTTTACCGGCCGTTATCCCGTGGCGATTCCCGAGAGCTTTGGCCGCGACAAGTTTATGGAGGGCTTTAAGCCCCGCAACCTGGATAAGCCGCTGCACTTTGGCGACGACGCCGTGGTCGAGAAATACGATGACCGCAGCTGGGAAGAGAAGCACGGCGAGGCCTAGAACCTGCCATTTAGGGACAGGTTCATTTTGGTAGGTTTTACCTGCTGTTTTGTTGATTTGGCGGCGCGCGTTGTTACCGTGTGCGCCAACTTGAGGGCAACTATGGGCACTGTTTGGCGTCTGTGTGTCAAACGGTAGTGGGAGAGGAAGGCTCAGATGAGCGACAGCAAGCATGTGACGTATGAGGATGCCGGCGTCGATACCGCCGAGGGCGGCCGCGCCGTCGACGCTATTAAGCAAATGGTTAAGGACACCAACCGTCCCGAGGTTATCGGCGGCATCGGTGGCTTTGGCGGTCTGTTCTCGGCCGCCGCGCTTAAGGATATGGAAGACCCGATCCTGATCAGCGGTACCGACGGCGTGGGCACCAAGCTCGTCCTCGCCCAGATCATGGACCGTCACGAGACGGTGGGCCAGGACCTGGTCGCCATGTGCGTCAACGACATTTTGGCTTCGGGCGCCGAGCCGCTGTTCTTTTTGGACTATGTTGCCATCGGCCACATCGAGGCCGAGCACATGGCAAAGATCATCAAGGGCGTGGCAGACGGCTGCAAGCTCGCGGGCTGCGCGCTCGTGGGCGGCGAGATGGCCGAGCACCCGGGCGTCATGGCTCCCGCCGACTACGACCTCGCCGGCTTTACCGTGGGTGTCGTCGACCGTCCCAAGATGCTCGACCCCGCCAACGTCCGCCCCGGCGACGTGATTCTGGGCCTTCCCTCCACCGGCGTGCACTCCAACGGCTACTCGCTCGTGCGTAAAGTCATCGGCGTTGACGGCATCAAGCCGGGTACGCCCGAGGCCGCCGCTAAGGCCGAGGAGCTGAGCCGTCCGCTCGAGGAGCTCGGCGGCGCATCACTGGCAGACGCTCTGCTGGCCCCCACGCGCATCTACGTCAAGCCGATTCTTGAGCTGCTCCGCGGCGGCGCTCCGGTGCACGCCATCGCCCATATCACCGGCGGTGGCATCACCGAGAACCTTAACCGTGCGTTGGCCGAGAACGTCGACGCCGTGGTCACCCGCAATGGCGCCGAGATGGGCTGGGACATTCCGCCCGTCATCACCTATGTTTCGCACCAGGCCGAGCTTACGCCCAACGAGGCATGCAAGACCTTCAACATGGGCGTCGGCCTGTGCCTGATTGTCGCTCCCGAAGATGAGGCCGCGGTAACCGATACCCTGGTCGCGCTGGGCGAGAAGCCGTTCCGCGTGGGCGAATGCGTCGAGGGCTCCGGTAAGGTCGTGTACTCCGATGAGCGCTAACGAGCAGATGGCTGCCGCCGAGGGCTTGGACTTTGTGCCCTACACCCGTCCGACCGGCACCGATACCACCGAGCCGCTCAAGATCGGCGTGCTCATCAGCGGTTCGGGCACCAACCTACAGGCGCTCGTCGACCTGATCGCCGCCGGCAAGCTCAATGCTTCGATCGAGCTCGTGGTGTCGAGCCGTCCTTCGGCCAAGGGCCTGCAGCGTGCAGAGCGTGCGGGTATCCAGACGCTGACGCTCTCCAAGGATGTCTACGCCGACCCTATCGCCGCCGACGAGATTATTGCGCACGAGCTTCTCGAGCGCGGCTGCGAGTATGTGGTCATGGCTGGCTACATGCGAATGGTGCATACGCCGCTGCTGGCGGCGTTCCCCAACCGCGTTGTCAATCTGCATCCGGCGCTGCTGCCGAGCTTTACCGGTGCGCATGCGATCGACGATGCCTTTACGCGCGGCGTCAAGGTGACCGGTGTGACCGTGCATTTTGCCAACGAGATCTACGACAACGGCCCCATCATTGCCCAGCGCGCGCTGGCCGTTGAGGAAGGCTGGGACGTCGACACGCTCGAGGAGCACATCCATGCGATCGAGCACGTGCTGTATCCCGAAGTCGTGCAGATGCTCGCTGACGGCCGCGTCCACGTGCTGGAGAGCGGTAAGGTGGCAATTGATCCGGCGCACTAGTCGTTGGTTTGTGTTGGCGGTTAAGCGTCGGAGGTACGCTTAACCGCCATTTTTTATGCATTGAGATCTACGTTGTTTGAGGCAAACGATCGCCACAACTTGATGCCCATAGTCCAATTGCTTCGCCAAAAGGCGCGATCCGGCAAGAGATAAATTTAGCCTAATAGAGCCATTTGCTCTTCTTTATGCTCGGGATACGCCGGACTATAATCAAATGATAATGCGCTAAATAATCTTATGGGGATAATCAAATTATGTTTTGTACGGGTGCTGTCTGTTGGGAGCAAAGATGGGTGCACAATTATTTTCGAGACGAACAGCAATTAAAATGGCCGTTGCCGCGGCTTCTGTCCCGCTGATTGGTCTAGTTGGATGTGGTGAGAAGTCGATTGTTGGAACTTGGGCAAACGACGATGGAGACGAAATTCTCCAATTTGATGAGAATGGTGACTGTTCGGTTCCTTTTACCTATAACGGTGCGTGGCTGGAAAGCTGCGATCGCTATACGATTCAAGAAGACAAGACATTGGTTCTAAGCAGCAGTCAAGGAAATATCAGCTCTCAACATTGGAAGAAAGCTAGCAGCAAAGAGGAAGCTGAAGATGCGAATGATAGGCTCTATTTTCTCAATGGGGATGAGCTTGTTATCAACCACGAAACGTACACGAGAGAATGAGAGCTAAGACACGCCGAACGTGTGAAGATGGGGAATGCCATAGATGAATACCGTGCCGGGCTCGTGACAAACATCATTGTCACGAGCCCGGCACACATCAAAGTATAAATTGTTCACCAGTCCGCATCCTCTTTTTGCTCAGATTGAGCCGTTTGCTGCTAGTGCGGTTGTTGCGCAGATGCCGATCGAGTCCAATGCTGACTTCGAACATGAGACAGGGTTACCGGAGTCATTCCTAAGAACGATGCTATATACCTATGGGGAATAGCATCGATCAGTCCAGGATATTCTCTCAGAAACCATTCGTATCGATTCTTTGCGCTGAGGTGCCTGATGACGTTTTCGACTTTCCAGTGATTGTGGCATGCACTCTCAAGCAACGAATTATAAATGGACAAAATTTGAGGGATGCTTTCTGCTGCTCTGTAGAAATCCGAAATTTTAAGCTTAATGAGAGTGCAATCCGTTGTTGGAGTTATACCAACTGAGGGACTGTGGAGCGCAGGCCCCAGTGCTCGCGTGCAGCATAACGTCTAAAAGTGGCTCAGTCGACGCGCTTCCTACTCCAAATGAATTGTGCAGCAAACAAATCTCAATCCAGAATAAATCCAACTTCTTGGGCATTATCAAATGTTAATGCGATGCGACGCTTTTCGGGAAACAATGAGACAGTCGATAAGAGGAGGGTGCCATGGGGATCATGGACAGTGCATCGTACTATCTTGGTCGCGGAATCGATTCGGCTGATAAGGCAACAAGGGGCCTGAAGATTCAGGCTGAAATCACCAGGCTGCAATCTCAGAAAAAAGACTTGATACAACAGCTTGGCCAGATTGCTTACGAAAGATGCAGGAGCAACGACGATGTTTGTAGTGCCTTTTCGCAAGAGTTTGCCTCTATTTCTGAAATTGAAGAGCGTATGGCAGTGTGTCGCGGACAGCTCGTACAGCTTCAGGGCGGAAACCAAGGGAATAGCGGCGGAGGACATGGAATAACATGCACCAAATGTGGCACAGTCAATTCAACTGGCTTTGCGTTTTGTGTAGGCTGCGGCGCAAAGATGCCGACAGAAAGTGCATTCGAAGGCGATTGGGTGTGTACGGCCTGCGGTGCCAGCTACGGTGAGGAAAAGCAGTTCTGTATGCAGTGCGGGTCGCCAGTAAGGCGTCGAAATGAACAGGTCTCTAGTCAAATGAGTATAGAACCGAACCCGGTAGAGCCCGAGGACACAGCCGTAAAGGTGACTGTGGGGTCCGCGGTCTGTCCCGACTGCGGCTCACCGGTTGAGGCAGATGATGTTTTTTGCGGTGAATGCGGTCGAGTTTTGTAGCAAGGGGTGAGAGTTATGTTTTGCGGGCATTGTGGAACACAAATTCCAGACGAAGCTGTGTTCTGTCCTTCGTGCGGCCAAAAGATTGAAAGCAGCTCACGGGAAAACCAGACACCTCCGGCTCTGCAGACTCCGGTGCCGCCGATAAAAGGTCATGCAACGGGAGAGGCTTTTTTGGGATCGCTGTCTTCCATCGAAAAGATTGCTTTGGCGGGTGCGTTCATTGTCGGCGGTTTGATGGCGGCCAGTGCCGCGGTCGCGTTCTTCTCTAATTTCGAGAAGGTTACGAATCTTATGGGCATGTACAGCGGAATAGAGCCTGCCATGGGCGTGCTTATCTATGCAGTCTTCTCCCTGTCTTTTGTTTTTGTTCCGCTCGATGCTTTTTTAAGAGTTATAAAGCGTCTGAAACCGGGTTCGATGCGCTGTGAAGATTGGAAATTCATCGCGGTTCAGTTCGGAATGATCGTTCTGGTTTCATTGGTGCTGGTGGGCTTTATCGGTCCTTATGCGGATGACAATACGTTTCACAGCACAACGACGATGTGCATTTACGCTTTTATGAATTCGGTGTGGCCCGAAGTTTCGCTCTTCGTGATACCCAGCGCGGCCATGACGGGCATTTGCGCCTATTTGTCGCGGACATCCATAAATAAGTAGATAAAACGAATCTTTATAAATGATGATTGGGAATAAACGACATCGGGCGAGGTCTGCAGCTGCCAAGCTGATGGTGGTGGGCCTCGCTTTGCTGATGGTGGCTGGCATTTGGTTGCACAACGTATTGGGCTTGCGTGAATCGGTACTTGATTTTGTCGAGGACGTTGTTGCGGCGGCAGGGGTCGTTGACCCTGGCGCAAGTACAGATATCAAAACTTCATCAGTCATTGATTGTTCAGGCGCAAGCGATGTGATAGAAAGCGGTGAAGATGCAATTGCGTTTGTTTCCGATATAGTTAATAAGGGTTCAGGCGGCGAAAAGATAATAGAGTTAATTCCTGCAAAGGAAACCATTAGCAACGGAATAACGTTCTATCGGTTTGATCAGACAGCCGACAACATTCCCGTATATGGTAGATGTGCAACGGTTGCGGTTGCTGGGGATGGAGCAGCCATCGGCATTTCGTCGAACTGTGTTCCGACACGCTGGCTTGGCGAAGAGGGATCTGTTGATGTAGATGGGGCCGTTGATGTGGCTAAAGGCGCTCTTAATGGGGCCGAGACGTTGAGCAGTAAGCCGGTTCTGTATGCTCGCGACAATGGAGATATCGAAAGGGCCTGGGTCATCGAACTGTCCAATGATAATGGAATATCTGAAGTGGTTGTTTCGGCTGTGAGCGGAGATGTGCTTTGTAAGACGAATCTGGTAGATGAAAACGAATCGATACGGTCGCCAGTGCAAGTGGAAGATCAGAAGAAATCGCAGCACGTGTCAAATAACGGAACCTGCCGATATACAGACGAACAACGCCATATTTATATTTTAGATGGAACTAAGCTTAAAGAAAAAGCAGTTAAATGGGCAAAAAAAAGACTGTCTGCATATGGAGAGTCCGGGAAAATATATCGGATAAGCGACGATCTAGATTATTGGGTAGACGAGAACGGGGATCGAGTCCTTACTGGCACCTATGAAGGGTCACCCTGCTTTGGCGAAAGCAAAGATAAAGCGAGATATTTCTTGAGGGATACTCAGGACCTGAGAATCGACAAAGCGAATGAGAAGGCGGATGCGCTTCAAGACGCCCTCTCAAAATCATACGACTACTACGCTAATCATTTGGGTTATAGCGGTGCAGATGGAGTGGGCGGTGCCGTCTACGGTTTGACCAATGCAGGGGTGTCGAATGCCCAAATTCAGGGCTGGAGCCCGGGGAATCCGATTTCGCTTATTTCCGTCAGCAAGAGTAAAAAATACTACACGCTTTCAACGCTTGCTCATGAGTATACACATGGAGTTGTCAACGAGATAAGCCCCGCATCGGTAGGCGAGGAATCGGAGAAAAAGTCGCTGGGAGAAGCAATAAGCGACATTATGTCCTATGTAATTAGGGATGAGGCGGACAATGGGATATTCGATAACTCTATCGAATGGTGTATGGAAGGAACGTCACGTCGGGCAGATAGGACGGGATGGTATCCGAGTAGCTACAAAAAAGACGGCTGGTGGAACGACAACACGTTGTTTGTCCTAAGGGATTGCCATATTAACAGCACCGTTATATCCCATGCTGCGTATCTAATGTGTGGAGACAACAGCCTAACTGGGTCTCCCATAACCACCGAACAACTTGGTACGCTGACATTCATGGTTACGAACATGCTTTCACCGACCGCTGATTTTCCAGAATTTGCAAGGTTGTTTACTATGATGGCGGCACGATTGGCCAAGTCATCGTCGATGGGCATGAATGCTTCTCGTGCTCAACGTGTAAAATCTGCCTTCGTTGAGGTCAACTTGCCTGTAGACAGCGCGAAATTCAACGCTGCTTTAAAGGGGGCCGCTTCGAATGATTCCGGTAAAGCGCAGAATCCACAGAATGCAAGCAGCCCAAAACCTGTAGATATTTCTCTTGTTTTAGATGCATCGGGTTCTATGGATGGCGATCCGGAGGTTAATGTCAAAAAAGCCGCCAACAAAATGATTGACGACATCGATGTAGAAGGTGCTCGTTTTGGGGTTTGCGCGTACAGCTCCGACCTGGTTGCATCATGTGCCCTGAGCGAGAGTAAAGATTACGCTGCGGAAGCAATTAATTCGATTGACTCGAATGGTGGCACCGATATCGGCTTGGGGTTGTCCGGAGGTCACGAATTACTATCGGATGCTGGGGCGGGCGAAAAGAGTGAGCAAAGGAAAATAATAGTTCTGATGTCTGATGGGTTGCCGACAACAGGTGAAAACGAAGAACAGATACAAGCCCGCGCTGAAAAATACAAGAGTGAGAACATCAAGCTCTATACCTTGGGTTTTAATCTCGATGCTTCGGGACAGGATCTAATGCGTTCGATAGCAAGCGAGGGCTGCTACTTCAATGTTGCCAACGAAGATGACCTCAAGGGCTTTTTTGAGGACATTGCTGCAGAGATTAACGGTGTTCGTTACACATATATTCGCGTTGCATGTCCAGTTGACGTGAGTGTTGCGCGTAACGGGGAAACGCTCTCTTCTGAAGAAACCGGAACCAGGAGAACGTCTTTTGGGACCGTACAGATTGAAACCGAAGGCACGGGCGATACGACACGTGCAAACGAGGTCAAGGTAATACGCCTGCGCTCAGATGATGAGTATCAATTGAGAATTGAAGGAACGGGATCTGGTGATATGACGGTCGAATGCGACTTCATGGATAGTGCGGGCGACTATTCCGATCGGCGCTCATTCACTGATGTTTCGGTTAACCCTGCGATGCAAGCGGTGGTGGGAATCAATGGAGACGTTAAAACGCGCATGGAAATAGACGATGACGGAGATGGGTTTGCGGATAGGGCGTTGGAGGCAAGTGCCAACAGACACTATGACCCAATCCGAGGGCACTAAAAAGATAGGAGCCCCCGCTCGTGACCGCGGGTCGGGGCTGCGACAATGATGTTGAAGTGCCATAGGCGCAGCCGCGCCG
>NZ_JBQHQF010000011.1:0-75219 GCF_052067635.1 Collinsella sp. HCP3S3_E5
CATGCCGGGGGCGGACCGGGACGGGTTAACGGCAGGCCCCGCCGACCGATTGCAAGCGGTCGGCGGGGCCATTGTGGCTCTTGACAGCGGATTGGGTCATATGAGCGAGCGACGTCCAGGTCGAACAAGTTGGCATGAAAAAGGCGAGGCATTGACCTTTTGGTCATACCTCGCCTTTTGAATGACAAATTGTCGCCCTGGGCGGCGCGCAGCGTCAACTGGTTGCGCGGGTTGGTAAACCCACGTAACTACCTACTCCTGTGCTCCGTACTGCTCGTAGTAGGCGTCGATGGCAGTCTTAAGTTCGTCATCGATGACGACCTTGCCGTCGATCTCGTGATTGTAGAGGGTCTCGACGACCTCGGCCATGGAGACGATGCTCGCGACGGGGAAACCGTACTTTGCCTCGATCTCCTTCTGCGCGGTGGTCACGCCGCCCTTGCCGACCTCCATGCGGTTGAGGGACACAATCAGGCCCTTGATTTCGACGTCGGCGGCAGCCTTAACCTTGGGATAGGTCTCGTCGATGGACTTGCCGCTGGTGGTAACGTCCTCGACCATGACCACGCGGTCGCCGTCCTGGGGCTCATAACCCAGCAGGTTGCCCTTATCGGCACCGTGATCCTTGGCCTCCTTGCGGTCGCAGCAGTACTTGACCTCCTTGCCGTACAGCTCGTGGTAGGCAATTGCGGTCACGACGGCCAGCGGAATACCCTTGTAGGCCGGTCCAAACAGCACATCAAAGTCGTCGCCAAAGTTATCGTGGATGGCCTGGGCGTAATACTCGCCCAGCTTCTTGAGCTGATAGCCTGTCACGTAAGCGCCGGCGTTCATAAAAAACGGGGACTGACGGCCGCTCTTGAGCGTAAAGCTGCCGAACTTAAGAACGTCGGACTCAACCATAAACTTGATGAACTCTTGCTTGTAAGCCTCCATGCGGGCTCCTCTCGTAATCGCGTACGTGCCCTCCAGTTTAGCGCAGGCGAAGCGTCGATGCGGGTGCGCTTTGGAGCCACATCCCCCCGTTAGAGTAAGGAACTGGGCGGCGCCTCATACGCTAGTCCTTGGGTGCCCAGGACCAGAAGAAGTTGATCAGGGCCACACGCGAGGCCGTACCGGTCTTTTTGTTGATCGAGGAAATGTGACGATAGAGCGTGGAGCGCGAAAGGAAAAGCGTTGCGGCAATGTCCTGAACGCTCTGGTCCGAAACGACCAGGGCCTCAAGAATATCGCGCTCGCGCTCTGTAAGCCCAAAGGTGGCGACGAAGGCGTCGAGGCGCTCATCAGGCGTGAGCTCCGCTGCCTCCACGAGCGCGGGGTCGGAACATGCGGGCGCAAGATCTCCACCAAGATTGTCGTCAGCAAGCGCCAGCCCGTCCTGCATCACGGCATCATCGGTTCGTTGCCCCAACTGTCCCAGCAGCGTAATCGCAATACCCACAAACATCACGAGTGCCGCGCCGACTGCAGCCAGCACGTTTTGACTCGAGATAATCGCCACCGCCGGCGCCGTCACGAGCATCGAGCACACGTTATTGACGACGCGACCCATGCACGGCCAAAAATATGACCAGCGCGCATAGAGCGAGATAGCGGCGAATTTTGTGGTAAAGAACACCACAAAGAAGCCCGAGCCCAGATAAAAGATGATCGTGGCAGCAAGCTCGTTACCGCCATTGCCATCGATGATGAGCACAAAGAACGAAAGCGTGGACAGCATGGCGACACATGTCATGCCGATATTCATATACGAACGGCCATGCAGGTCAAATAGGGCGCCGGCGGCCAACGAGCTCGCAACAAGCAGCAGGCGCGGCCAGTCACCCAAATCAACGGCTCCGGTAGCATGCAGGGTTGTGAGGCCCGCGTTAAGAGCGGCGAATACGCCGGAAAGATACGCCGTCGCCACGGTCAGGCGAACTACGGCGCGGCGGAATGCCGCCTTTGCCTCGGGATCGTCATGCCACTTGGCGCCATATTCCAAGGCATCTACCGAAAGCCCGGCAGCACTGGGTTCAAAGTTTGGATCGGACTCGTCGCGCAGCTTGGCGCGTCGGACCCCATGAAGTAACGCTACCTGCGCGATCGTACAGACAACCAGAACAGCCTGCTGAGGAATGCCGGCAGGCATCACCATATGGTTGAAGACCTGCACCAGAACGCCCATGGCGTAAGAAAGTGCGGCGGCGCGCGCCAAGCAGGGCGTCCGCGCAAAGCGCCGCGCAAAGTTTGCATGGGCAGTCGATCCGCAGTAGCCCAGCGCGCAGCACGCCACCAAACCGCCGGCGATTACCACCTCAGTCCGAACCGCCATAATCAACAGCAGGAATGCCGCCACCAGCAAAACACCCGTGATATCGCTCGTTGCGTCGATGACATGGGGACGGCGATAGTACAGAACGGGACGCACAAAAAAGCCAATCACGCTCGCGCCGAGGACAAGGCTCTCATAAATAACGACCTCGTTCGGAGACACGAGCTCGGCCATGCGAGTATCAAAGAGATACTCGCACGCCAAAAACGTGAAGAAGAACAGCGCCAGGCATATAATCTCCCGAATGCCCCGACGCAAATATGCGGTTGTGTCTCCCATGCCCCTCATGGTTAACCCCCAGCCGCTCAATTGTCTGGAATTCCATTTTAATAAAGAACCAGTCTCAATATCGAAGCCAGGCTCGAAATGCCGCTCATTTCGACCCCACCGTCCACATCACGCCGCGATTTTGAGCCGCATGGACCAGAAGGGACACGCGAGACCTCTAGCTCGGCTAGGAGCGTCTCCAACTACCACTCATTTAAGTACGTCCCCAATGAGTGCGACGGAATGGCTCCCTTGGCAGCTTAAAGCTGTCATGCACGAACCATTCCGTCGCAACCTCATGAAAGGGACTGGATTGTAAATGTTGGAGAAGAGCCGTTAGCGCCCGGGAGCCAAGATCACCAGCGCGTCGTGCTCAAAGGGATGCTGAGCCACGCGCACGGTACCGTCACCGTTGTCGCGAACGGGCAGCTTGGCGATGCGCTTGTCCTCCATGTCGAGGACCGTCGCCGTCCAGCCGCACGCGCCGTCGAGCTTAAACTTGAGCGCCGTAGTGCGCGGCAGGTACGTGACGACACGGTCGCCAACGCGCGCCACACGAATGGCCTCGCGCGCGTCATCGAGCAGCTCCTGCGCCGGAACCACGGCAAGTGCGTCGTCGCCAGCCGTAGCGCCCAGACCGGCAAGCACATGCTCGATCGCGCCAAAGTCCCAAACACCCGCAAACTGCAGGCACTCCTGCCAGCGGAACGGCATGTCGAAGCCCTCGCCCAGCACCGAGCCCTGGCTCTTGCTGGTCTGCCAGTTCCAAACGCCGTGCGCGCCATAGGTCACGCCAGCGCTCGCACCGGCAAGGATCGACGACCACACGCTCGCGCGGCAGTCCTGCGCGGTGAAGCGCCAGTACACGTTGCGCGACGCGCCCATCTGCTCGTAACAGGGCTCAGAGTTGACCATCGGCTTTTTGGGGTAGTTGGCGGTAAAGTCCTGCGGCAGGCGCCAGGCCTCGGGCTGGCCCTCGTAGTTGTGGCCGGGCTGGAACATGTAAAAGTCCAGACGGTCCAGGTACTGTGCCGGAATGGTGCGGTTGCCGCGGTTGATATGCATAGTGCGCAACGCCTCGGGCGCGCGTTTGACGACTTCGTCGAGAGCATCCTCGTAGTAGGCGATCGCCTCGTCGCTGGTAAAGTCGGTATCGCCCGTCACCACGTAGACGGGGTCGAACTCGCCCAGGTTCTCGACGACGCGGGCAACGTGGGCACGGACTTCCTCGCGCGGCATAACCTCGGCACCGCAATGCTCAGCGATCTTGGCGCCCCAGGTGCCGGGCACGTAGTTGCACCACATAAGCACGAGCGCCGGACGGATGCCGTGCTCGACGGCAGCGCGACACATGGCAGCGGCGCGATCCCAGTACGCTTGGTTGGGGCGGGACCAATCAAAATGCACGCCATCCTCGCTGGCATAGGGCCAAATGCCCAGATCGGGGCAGCAGCGATCCCACTGCGGCAGCGTGTTGATCTGCAACACGTTCATGCCCTGCTCGGAGCGACGGGTCAGATAGTAGTCCCAATCGGCCTCGGTAATGCTCGTAAACGCGCTCCAGCACGTATCGGCAAACCAAAAGAACGGTTTGCCCTCGCACAAAAAGCCGTCCTGGCGACCGTTGACGGTCAGCTTTCCCAAACTCATCTGCATGTCCTTTCGTTTGATAAAGGAGTTGCGAACCGGCAGATTCTTTCGCGGTAACCCCGCGCGAAAGCCCCTGGCGCTTAGCAAGCCCCGGCGAGCAGGCGCCACGCGCCCCCAATCAGTCTACCTTGTAAAAAGGGCCCCGCCGGGCTTGCGCCTGACGGGGCCCTGTCGTGTAGGTAAGGTCGTATGTGACCGAATGGTTTGGCCTTAGGCCTCCATCTCGGCGAGCTCCTCCTTGGAGAAGCCAGTGGCAAAGACGACGGCAGCGGCGATGGCAAAGGAGATTGCCATGCCGACGATAGCCCAGACGGTGTTCATCTGGCCACCCTGCAGATAGTTGGTGAAGACCAGGAAGTTGGAGGCACCGCCGGCCAGGTAGTAAGTAACACCCATGAGGCCGGAGAACACAGCGCCGATGGCACCGCCGATGAACATACCGAGCATGGTGCGACGGAAGCGCATGAGGATACCGAAGAGTGCGGGCTCGGTGACGCCGCCGGCGATGGCGGAGATGACGTAGCCCAGGGCAAGACCCTTCTCGTCGGGGTTCTTCATCTTGAGGAAGGCACCGAAAGCGCAGCCCCAGACGGCGGCCATAGCGCAGTTGGTGGAAACGAAGACGAAGGGATCGTAGCCGGCGGCGATGATCTGAACCTGAGCGAGCAGGATGACGGGCATGTGCATGCCGCAGACCACGAAGAGCTGCCAGAAGGCGCCGAGGACGGCCATGACGATCAGGATGCCGATACCGCCAAGGTCGGCGAGACCAAAGAGGGCGTTGGCAATCAGCGTACCGAGCTCGTTGCCGATCGGGGCAAGGACGATGAAGGCGATGGGGATGGTGACGATCATGGTGCAGAACGGCGTGAAGACCGTGGACAGCACGTCGGGCATGACCTTCTTAAAGAACTTCTCAACAAAGTAGAGGACCGGCACCGAGAGGATAATCGGCAGGACGGACTGCTGGTAGTTGGCAGCGGTGATCTGGATGCCATAGACGGAGATGATTCCGCCACCCTCCTGAGTCGCGACACTCACGACGGACGGGGCCATGAGTGCGCCGCCGAGGAGCATGCCCAGAACCGGAGAGGCGCCGAGCTTCTTAGCAGCGGCATAGCCCAAGTAGATGGGGATAAAGGTAAACGTGGCCTCGTACAGGGTGGTGTAGAGGAACGTGTAGGTCGGATCGGTATCGGAGATAACGCCGAGCATGGTGGGACCAAGAACCGCAGCGATGGTGCGGAACAGACCGCCGGCCATGAGCAGCGGAATCAGCTGGGTCATGGAACCCGACAGGTAGTCGAGGATGATGTTGGGCAGGTTCTTGAGCTCGAACTTCTCCTTAGGAGCGTCGAGGTTCTCGTCGACCGCGGCACCCTGCTTGACGCCGGACATGGCGACGAACTCGGCGAGCACCTTGGGCACGTTCTGGCCGATGATGACCTGGAGCTGGCTGCCGGCGAACTGGCAGCCCAGAACACCCTTGACCTTCTTGATCTTCTCCACGTCGGCCTTGCTGTTGTCCTTGAGCGTCAGACGCAGGCGCGTCATGCAGTTGGTGGCGACGGTGACGTTTTCCGCACCGCCCACGAGCTCGAGGACATCGGTGGCAATCTGCTTGTTATCTACTGCCATGGGACCCCTCCCCATATCGTCGTGTGCCTAATCGCTTGGGCGCAGGCACGCCTTTGGCCCGGTGACTATAACCCCTTACGGTTACCGAACCCTTGGATACGCTGTCGTAAACAATCTGTTTACTGAACGTTTACAGCGCTTAGTTTACACTCAGCGTTGAATTTGTGGCAGTTTTGCCGTTTGCAGTCCGGTGAACGGTAGGAAATCGGGAGTGAACGTAATTGAATGCAGAGGCATTACATATAGTGCCATTTATTTATAAATGGTATTTTACGTGGGATTTTATATAATCTGGCACCTCAATGCCTTGTTGACTCATCAACAAAAGCCCTGCTAGATAGTAGTAAACGAGTGTTTAGTAGTTCATTGAACGTTTGATGCTACCGTTTACCGAGTTCATCCGCTTATTCTCAAATTCTGCTTTACACTAAACATGTTTAGATTGTATTGCCGCGATTGTTTAGCACGCGCGGCACAAGGGAGGCAGCTCATGGAACTCAAATCGTGCACCTACGCAACCGTCAGCACCTTGGGCGACTTTGGCCCCTGGATCAGCAAGGTCGTTCTCGACCTACCCTGCACCGTGCGCGCCAACGATGTCGATGCGAACACTTTCCATATATATGTAGAGCGTCACGAGCGCACGGGCGAGGTCCTGATGCGCAAGGAGCACGGCGCCGACCATGCCACGCCCTCCGTGGGTTACATCGACGTTCTCGCCGCGTATCCGAGTGACGAGAACGGCCGCAAGCTCGCCGTGGGCACCCATGTGGCACTCGAGGTCGCCGAGCAGCGCCTGACCAAAAAGATCGAAGGCGGCGTCATGGGCTCGCGCATGCTCGATAACCAGCTGCACGTCACGCAGCTCGCGGCTCTTCCCGGCGACGACGGCGAACCCACCTGCGGCCTGGTCTTCGATACCTGTCGCGGCGACATCTGCCCCGCGCTCAAGGGCTGGAGCAATGCCGTGCAAAAGACCGCCGTCAATGGCATCGCGCTCGAGTACGGCTTCTTTGAGCCCAGCTTTAAAGCCGAGGACTCGGCCTGCTTCAATCCCTTCGCGCCCGAGGCCACGGTCGTGCCCCAAAAGGCCCCGCTCGTGGTGTACCTACACGGCGCCGGCGAAGGCAGGGGTGCCACGCAGGGCGAAGGCGCCACGCGCGCCTATATCGGCAACCGCGTGACAGCCATTAGCCAGGCGCAAATCCAGCGCTACTTTGGCGGCTTTGCCTGGGTGCTCGTGCCGCAGTCTCCCACGTTTTGGATGGATAACGGCGTCGAGCAGCTCGGCCGCTCCAACCAGAGCATCTACTCCCCCGTACTCAAGGCGCTCATCGACGAGTTTGTCGCCGAGCATGCCGAGCGCATCGACACCGACCGCATCGTGGTCGCCGGCCTTTCCAACGGCGGCTTTATGACCCTGCGCCTGTGCGCCGACTACCCCGATTTCTTCGCCGCCGGCCTTCCCTGCTGTGCCCCGTGGTACAACGCCACGGACGAGGACGTAGCCGCGCTCGCCAAGACGCCGCTGTGGTTTACGCACTCCAAGGGCGACGAGCTCGTGTCGCCGCAGCAGACCGTGCTGCCGCTCACGGCACGCCTGCGTGACGCCGGAGCCAACGTGCACCTTACCTACTTTAGCCATGTCGAGGACCTAACCGGTCGCTATCGCGAGGCCGATGGCTCGCCCAAGAAGACGTTCAACCACGGCGTGTGGATCCACCAATTCAACGACCTGTGTTATCAAGACTTCGACGGGGGCAGCGTGCTCATCGACGGCGAGCCGGTGGGCTGCTGGGAGTGGTCGGCCAGAGTTTCGAGGTAGCCATCCCATCGGGGTCCCTGACCTTTAGTTTTGTAAACGTCCTCGCGCATGAGCCCCGCTTTTCCTGCTCCTTCGGAGCATCGGATAAGCGGGGCCCGCGCTGCGGAATGTTTACAAAACTAAAGGTCAGGGCCCCTAAGTTAACGTTGTTCGAAACGCTGGCCGGCCGCTTCCGGCAGCACGCCGGGTCGGCGGCGATGGGGACGGGGTCCCGTCTTGCCTTGCGCGTAACTGGCTGAATTGATTTTGATTGGAGCTGTTCCTATGTCCCAAGAGTTAACTCGGGTGATTGTTACTACCGATATGGAAGTCGACGATATGAACTCGCTCGTTCATTTGGCTCTGTATCTTAATGTGCTTGATGTTCAGGCTGTGGTGTATACGGCTTCGCAGTATCACTTTCTTGGGGATGGGGTTCATACGCTGGGCGAGGTGAATTCG
Source organism: Collinsella sp. HCP3S3_E5 (assembly GCF_052067635.1). Lineage (NCBI taxonomy): Bacteria > Bacillati > Actinomycetota > Coriobacteriia > Coriobacteriales > Coriobacteriaceae > Collinsella > Collinsella sp. HCP3S3_E5. The sequence continues at coordinate 8,136 of NZ_JBQHQF010000011.1, forward strand.
CATTGGCGGACCAAAGGGCGTCGCTCTTATGAGTGGGATGTTGTGCCTCATGAACCCGATCCGCTGGCCGGCGAGCTTCGTGAGTATCGTCCGTTTCCCGAGCATTGGATTGAGAGTCTCTGGAGTAATGAATATGCCCAGGCTTGGCCGCAGTTGCAGGCGAATGCGGGCGCTGCCGGTGAGCCGCCGTTTCCCACGCCCGCCCAGATGATCGAGCGCACCTTTGTGGGAAATGTTGCCTTTGAGGGTGATGTGACTGAGAAAACTGAGGGATCTCGCGTAATTGCGCAGGCAATTTTGGATGATGATCCGCGTACGTTATGGCTGCTCAGCTGGGGTGGCATGAACACCATCGTTCGCGCCCTCATGAGTATTGCCGAGCGTTATCGCGCCACGCCCGAATGGCCTGCCGTGCAGCAGCGGGTCTATCAGAAGGTGCGCGTGATGGGCGTTGCCGATGGCGTGGGGCAGGACAACTCATGGCTCGACCATGGACGCGAGCTCTTTCCCGAGCTCATCTTTTGGTGTGTGCCCTATATGTATGGCGGCTATGTCGATGCCAAGATGGCTCAACCCGATACGCTGCCGCTGTTTAAGGCACCTTGGCCTGAGCAGAATCTCACGCAGGGTAACGGCCCCCTCATGGCACGCTACATGCTCTATGGCGACGGCAAGGTCTACGAAAATGAGCCCGAGCGCTTTCAGTTTGGCAAGCATGCCCGTCTGGATTGGGGTCTAGAAGGCATGCCCGCGATGCAGTTTGAGCGCGGCGACTTTATGGCCGAAGGCGACAGCATGACCTATATTCCGCTGCTGCCGTTTGGCCTGCGCGGTATCGACGACCGCGGCTTCGACACACTGCTCGGCCGCATGTTTCTTGATGGACATCCCGATACGGACGCACCCGCCGGTTTTGCCGCCATCGGCACGCCCGTAGACGGCAACCCCAATCCCTACCTGCGCGCCTATCAGGAAGACTTTGCCGCCCGCGCGCAATGGTGCGCCCATGATCCGGCAGCTTGCTCGCATCCGACACATGTTGTCGAGGTCACGGCCGACCGCAGCGCTACAGCCGGCGAGCGCGTCACCCTTGCAGCGACCGTCGTCGACCCCGACGGCAAGGGCTTTGATGCACATTGGGATGTCGCCGTGGACCCGTCGAGCTATGCAGGCACGCAGGATCTTTCGCTGTGGCAGGAATGCACGGTGAGCACCGCTTTTATCGTGCCCGCCGACGCGCAGCCCGGCGACCGCTTCGTGCTCACCCTTACCGTGCAGACGCGCGCCGAGCGCCCCTGCAGCCGCTACGCCCAGGTTGCCGTGACCGTGGCGTAGCAGGGACGGCGCCCACATTCGGCAGCCGCCACATTCGGCATGGACTGTCCCCAGCTGCCACTCATTTAAGTACGTCCCCAATGAGTGGCCGAAAATGGGCCATGTGTCCCAGTTGTGGAGACTCGTTGAGCCGTCTGGGTATCGTGAAAGATCGAGCGCTCACCCATCATCAAAAGTGACACACGCTACCTGTTGATGGGAGGCAGCCATGGGCTTCTTTGACAAGATGTTCGAGAAGAAAGAGTGCGCGATTTGCGGTACCGAACTGGGGATTTTGGGAAAGACCAAAATCAACGAAGGCTACCTGTGCAAAGAGTGCGCAGGCAAGCTCTCCCCCTTCTTTAGTGGTTGGCGCTCCAGCACCGCGGACGATATCCGCGAGCAACTCGCCTACCGCGAGGCCAACGCCGAGCGCCTGGCCTCGTTCAACCCAACGCGCACGCTCTCTGCCGGGCGCACCAACATCATGCTCGACGAAGACGCGGGTCTGCTGATCATCACTTCGCAGAGCCGCTGGCGCGACGCCAATCCCGACATCATCGAGTTCTCACAGGTACTCGGCTGCGATATGGATATCGACGAGCATCGCACCGAGATCTATCGCGAGACCAAGGACGGCGAGCGCGAGAGCTACAACCCGCCGCGCTACGACCTGGATTACGACTTTAACCTGACTATTCACGTCAACACGCCGTACTTTACCGAGATCAACCTGCGCGTGAACGACTCCACCATCGATCAGCGTGGCTCCATCGAATATCGCGAGGCCAAGCGCCAGGCAACCGAAGTCCGCGATGCGCTGGTACAGCTGCGTCAGGAGACACGCGACAGCGTCGTGGCCGCCAAGGCCCCCAAGACCGCGGTCACCTGCCCCTTCTGCGGTGCAACCACCATTCCCGATGCCAGCGGACGCTGCGAATACTGCGGCGGCGCCATCGGCGCATAGCCTCCGGCACGGAAAGGACCGATCATGGCCTTCGAGAGTGTCAACTATCAGTGCCCCGCGTGTGGCGGCCCCCTTCACTTTGCCAGTGCCGAACAAAAGCTTGTCTGCGACTACTGCGATTCGCGTTTTGAAGTCGAAGAAGTCGAGGCCCTCTATCGCGAGCGCCAGGACAAGGCAGATGCCAAAGCCGATGCCGCAGCCGCGGCCCCCAAACCTGCTGTCGACGATGCCGTGCAGGATCTGGCCCAAAACGCCGGCTACATCTGCTCGTCGTGCGGCGCCGAGCTGGTCTCGGACGGCACCGTCGCCGTTACCACCTGCCCATACTGCGGCAACTCCGCCGTGGCGCCCGGCCAGCTCTCGGGCGACTTCTCACCCGACCTGGTGATTCCGTTTAAGCTCGGGCGCGATGATGTCATGGCAGCACTCAAAGAGCATTACAAGGGCAAAATCCTGCTGCCCAAGAGCTTTGTCACCGGCAACCACATCGACGAGGTCCAAGGCGTTTACGTGCCGTTTTGGCTCTACGGCGCCCGCGTGGATGGCGAAGTGTACTTCGATGCGACCAACGAGACCGTGACCGAGGAATCCGACCGCACCGTCACGACCACCGACCACTACGACGCCTACCGTAAGGGCAAAATCTCGTTTGAGCGCGTGCCCGTCGACGGATCGTCCAAGATGCCCGACGGCCATATGGATGCTATCGAGCCGTTTGACTACGACGCGCTGCGCCCGTTCTCGGTCGCGTATATGCCCGGCTACATCGCCAACCGCTACGATGAGGATTGCGAGACCTGCAAGGCGCGCGCCGAGCGTCGTATGGAAGAAAGTACGATTTCGGCCCTGCGCGAGACCGTCGTCGACGAATATGACGATGCCAAGGTCGAAAGCAAGCAGCTCGACTACACCTGGGAAGACAGCAACTACGCTCTGTTCCCCGTGTGGATGCTTTCCACCTCGTGGAACGGCAAGAGCTACCTGTTTGCCATGAACGGCCAAACCGGCCGCATGGTCGGCGAGCTGCCCTGCTCCAAGCCCAAGCTCGCCATCGCCTCGGTGCTGTTCTTTGTAATCGGGTTTGTCCTCTCCCAGATTCTCTTTATGGGCGAGAACGCCTTCGATCCGGACTACCTCACCTTTGATATCGAGGGCATCCTCATCAACATCGTCGCACCGCTGATTATCGTAATCATCGGAGACGTGCTGCTGGTAGGCCAGCTCAAGACGGCCAACGAGGCCACCCACGCCGATTGCTACTGCGGCGAGCTCGACTTGACCGAGAAGCACGACACCTTCAGCCACACCGAGACCACCGTTGTCATGAAGGACAACAAGGACGATTAGCCATTCTGACCAATACCACCCGGCCTTTGACGAGAAAGGAAGATCACCATGGGACTCTTGAAAGCTGGATTGGGAGCTGCCGGCGGCGTCATGGCCGACCAGTGGAAGGAATATATCTATTGCGAATCGATGCCCGCTGACGTCTTGGCCTGCAAGGGCAGCAAGCGCACCGGCGGCCGCAGCTCCAACACGCGCGGCGAGGACAACGTCATCTCCAACGGCTCCGTCATCGCCGTCAACGACGGCCAGGGCATGCTCGTGGTGCAAAACGGCAAGATCATCGAGGTCGCGCTGGAGCCCGGCGAGTTTGTCTTTGACACCGGCAGCGAGCCGAGCGTCTTTAGCGGCAACCTGGGCGACTCCATCAAGGAGACGTTCGCCAATATCGGCAGCCGTTTTGCCTTTGGCGGCGACGCGGGCAAGGACCAGCGTGTCTACTTCATCAACACCAAGGAGATCATCGGCAACAAGTACGGCACCGCCTCGCCTGTGCCCTTCCGCGTGGTCGATAACAACATTGGCCTGGATGTCGACATCTCCGTTCGCTGCAACGGCGAGTATTCGTACCGCATCACCAACCCGCTGCTGTTCTACACCAACGTGTGCGGCAACGTGACCGATAGCTACACGCGCGATAAGATCGACAGCCAGCTTAAGTCCGAGCTGCTCACCGCTCTGCAACCCGCCTTTGCCAAGATCTCGGAGATGGGCATCCGCTACAGCGCTATCCCCGGCCACACCACCGAGCTCGCCCGCGCGCTCAACGAGGTTCTCTCCGCCGACTGGCGCGACCTGCGCGGCGTCGAGATCGTGAGCTTTGGCGTCAACTCCATCGCCGCCTCGCAAGAAGACGAGCAAATGATCAAGGACCTGCAGAAGGCCGCAGTCATGCGCGATCCCACCATGGCAGCCGCCAACATCGCCAGCGCCCAGAGCGATGCGATGCGCGCGGCAGCCGCCAACCCCAACGGCGCGATGGCCGGCTTTATGGGCATGGGCATGGCGGGCGGCATGGGCGGCATGAACGCCAGCCAGCTGTTCGCCGCCGGCCAGGCACAGCAGCAGGCCGCCCCACAGCCGGCTCCGGCACCCGCCCCCGCACCAGCTCCTGCCGCTGCCCCCGCGGCCGGCGCATGGACCTGCAGCTGCGGTGCCACCAACACCGGCAAGTTCTGCCCCGAATGCGGCAGCCCCGCACCCGCCCCGGCACCGGCCAAGTGGTTCTGCCCCAACTGCGGCAGCGAAAACGGCGGCAAGTTCTGCAGCAACTGCGGAACGCCTAGGCCCTAACCCCTCTATCTGGTAATTGGCGGGGGGTCCGCCACCCCCGCATTTGCTTCTATGGGTTTCGTTCGATAAAGGAGGACACCATGAAGACAACGTTCAAAAAGTCCGTACTCGCATTTCTGACATGCGTCCTGGCGCTCGCCTTTGCCCTGACGGGCTGCAGCGGCGGCGGCAAGGACCCCAAGGCCAACTTCGTCGGCAGCTGGGAACTCTCGGGTGGAACCCTGGAGGGCGAAGAGCTCACCGATGAGTACATGGATATGCTCAAGGAGTGGGGCCTCAACTGTATCCTGATCCTCGACGAAGACGGCACGGGCGTCCTCGACATGTTCCTTGAGGTCGCCGACCTGAAATGGGAGGCCAAGGACGCCACCACTGCAACCATCACCGCCGACGGCGATTCGCAGGACATGAAACTCAAGGACGGCAAGCTCGTCCTCGAGGTGGAAGGCGACAAGCTTATCTTTACGAAGTCCGACAAGGATCTGTCCGGTACGCTAAAAAAGGATCGCGAGGCGGCCGAGAAGGAAGAGGAGATCGATGAGGCCGTCGAAGACGACGACGTCCAGAGCGTCGAAATCTCCCCCGCCGTCACCGTCGCCGATGACGATCTGTGCACCATCACCATCACCGAGAAGTTTAAGGACGAATGGGGCGACATCGGCTTTGTCGTCAAAATCACCAACAAGAGCGACAAGGACCTGACCTTCTACGCTCCCTCCGGCAAGACCAACGTCAACGGCACCATGAAGGAACCCTGGTTCTCGGCTAACCTGATGCCCGGCACCAACGCCACCGAGGAATTCACATTCTCGAGCGGCGAGCTTGACAGCCTTGACGACCTGGTCAACACGACCATCGGCATCGACGCCTACCTGACCGATTCCTACGAGGACGTCGCCTCCTACACCGCAACCATCGCGTAGCGGCACGTAACATCAGCCACGGATTGGCGGACACATCCGCGCACTTGCCAGGCGGGGCCGCAGGAGTTGATCCTGCGGCCCCGTCGTTTTTATGCCGACAGCACAGCCGCACAAGCAGGCCGCCCGTCGTTTTCTGATGCAAAACGGCGGGCGGCCTATCTTTACGGCGCCGGAACACGGCGAGCGCGTCGATTACGGGCGCTCCATGTTGGGAACGATGCTGCCCTCCGTTACCGCGCGCACGGCCAGGCGCATGATGTTGTCGTAGCCGGTCTTGCTCAGAATCTCCGAGATGCGACGCTTGATGGTACCCTCACTCATAAACAGCTCGGCCGCGATCTCGCGGCGGCTTTTGCCCTCGCAGGCAAGGCGCAAAATCGACAGCTCGACATCGTCGAGTGCCGCCGTGCCCGAAAAAATGCTCTCGGGCGGCTTGGGAAACGTGCAATAGCCCGCCAGCGTGGAGCGCATCACGGCGAACAGCTCGTCGATACCAACGTTCTTGTACACAAAGCTATCGACGCCCGCCTCGCGAGCCTGATCGACAAAGGTGATCTCGGGCATGCCTGTCATGATGATGACGCGGCACTCGGGCAGCTGCTCCTTGATGCGCGCCGCCGCCACGATGCCGTTTGAATCGTGTTCGGTGCACACGTCCATCAATATCATGTCCGGGCGCTCCTTGAGCGCGGCACCCAAGGCCTCGGAGGCATCGGCGATCGCGGCGACGACGGTCATATCGGGCTGGTCGCCAACGGAGCGCGCCAGGCTTTCGCGCAGAATGGCCTGATCTTCGACAATTAACACGCGGATCATGAACTTCTCCTTTGGACCGTGGCGTTGGGGCTCAGCGGAATGGACACCGCAAGCGTAAAGGGCTGGGCGGCGTGGACTTCCAGGCCGCCGCCCAAATCTTGCGCGACATGCCTCATACCTGGGATACCCGTTCCCTCGCGATACGATACGGGGGCCGGGGACCCGTCGTTAGAAATCGTCATGCGCGCGACGGCGCTAGCATTCGTCCCCTCCTGCCACAGGCGCACGTGGACCTGATGCGCCTGCGCATGCCTGGTGGCATTGGTCGAGGCCTCGCGGATAATCTGCAAAAATGCGGCGGCGACACGCGCGTCCTCAGGCAGCGCACCCTCAACATCGATCTGCACACTCACCAAGCCAAAGGCGTGGACGATATCGCTCAGCTGCTCTGCAGGCTCGCTGGCACCGCCACTGCGCAAATCGGCGGCGATTGAGCGCAGCAACGGGTCAATCTGCTCGAGCGACTCATCATCCAGACGTCCCTCCTCCAAATAGCGATGAAGAATGGACAGGCGCTGGCCGATCACATCGTGAACGCGGGCACGCATACGTAGGTAGGCCGCATTGTCGGCAACCTTTTTGGCTTCTTCGATCTGGGCCTGGAGCTCTTGGCCAGCACGCTCAAGCAGGTGGTTGGCTTGCGCCAGACGGTCGTAGGCGTGTGCGTATTCCGTCACGTCCAGGCCGACGACGCGCTCGAACGGACGGCTCGAGACCGTAACGGAGTCACGCACGAACAGACGAATCTCGGAAGGAGAGATCTCGACCACGGCGCGATCCCTACCAAAGCGATCAAGGTCGATATGGGCGCGATTAGCGCTGCTTTCGGGCATTTGCATGCTCAGTTTGCGCAGATCGTTCCATGTGCTGCTCATGTCGCCCAGGTCGGTGGGCATATGGAGCTCTACGAGGTTTTTGCGCATGCAGCGGTTCATGAGCAGCGGACGGCCCCTCGGGTCTAGATACAGGATGCCCACGGGAATCACGTTGATGGTCTCGATCGTCGAGAACATGGTGATATCCTCTTGGCGGTTACGGACGTCCATCAAGAGCGCCGCGATGGAACGGAACAGGAAGAACGCTCCCTCTGCGATAAGGACAACGGTCCACGCCGAGCCCATGGCAAAAACCACCGGTGGTGTAACGGCGACAACAAGCAACAGCTCGACCAGCATGACGGGACGACGATAGTGCACCATAAGTACCACGCCATAGGCAAAGATTGCGGCATTGAGCCATAACGCTCCGCCCATTGCCCTGGCGCAAACGTCAAGCGGCGCCACCAGATACGAGCCAGACGACGTGAACAAGATGAGCGCCGAAATCATCAGGTGAAGCACAAGACTCGCCTCGTAGGCGCAAATCACCTTACGGTTATAGGACGAGCGGCGCGATGCGATGAGCGGGACGTGGATCGTCTGCAGACACGCAGCCAGGGCAAAGACAACATCGAGCGCAACGATTTGGGGAAGTATGAGCGAAATCTGCATCGTCACTCACCCGCCCTCGGCATCAAGACGATCATGCGCAGCTGACCGGACTCGCCCTCAAGGCGGTATGCCACGTTGCGCCCTTGCAAAGCGCTTTCGAGCTCTTGCGCAGCGGGCGTCTGCGAAAGATCTTCATCATCGTTGGAAAAAAGTGTGGCGCGCAGCTCGACGCTGCATCGGTCATGGTCGCCCAAGTGATACATAAGTGCCGGATGATCGGTGGCGTAGGCAAAAAACGCAAAGTCATACACGCAGTCGTACAGCGCGCTTACCGTACTGGCGTGCATCGGGCGCCGTATGGCAATAATCGAGGCGCAATCGACATCGATCGTGCGCAGGTCGCTTGCGAGCTCGTTGGCAATGAGCTGAATGCGGTCGCGGTCAAAACCGCTCTCCCCGTGCCGTGCCAACGTGAGCGACCCCTTCCGTTTGCAATAGGCAACGAGCAACTTGGCGCGCTGCAGCATGCGGTAACGCTCGCGCGAAGATTCCTCGTCAGTCAACGGCGGCAGCGAGCTCAACAAGTCGTACATCTCTTCGAGCGCGCGGGCAAGCGCCTGGTCCACGTCTTGGACTAGCAAGGTCTCGGCCTCTTGATCTGCCAAATGTGTCTTAAGGTCGTAGTCGGCGGCAAGCAGCTCGTTTTGGCGTTGCAGCTCCATGCGACGATGTGCCAGTTCGCGATTGAGCTCGTTGAGCTCCGATACGTCTTGGGCAAGCAGGGCCGATCCCCCCAGCAGCGGAAAAGCACGATACATCACATCGGGATCGGACGCCACGGTAAAGGCATGGGCGCGGCCGTGCTCCTGGGTCCGCAGCTCCTCGCGCACGCCTACCGGCATTGGCTTTGACACCGGCGTGGCATAGACCTCCTGCAGGTCGCGCGTTAGAACTTTGAGGTCAAGCGGCAAGGTGTCGAAGATGCCGGCGATATCGTGGTACGACGGAATGACACCGCAATCGAGACAGATTTCCATCGCCACCACGCACAGGATGCAATAGACGAGCGAAAAGTTGAGCCTCCATGCCCAGGGCACGCGCAGAGCATATGAGATGCCAAAGAATGCGCCGCCCAGCAGCACGAGCGCCGCCGTGCCCGAGAAACGTTGGATGCGAAAGGACGAGGACCGACCAACCAGGATAAAAAAGGCCACGAAGTTAGAGGCCGTCCACACGAGGAAGGCGAAATAACCCCGGCCGTACGTGTAATCGTTGCTCCAGGTGTCGCTTGTACGGTCAAAGCGGAAGACCTGCTGGTGAAAATCGTTGGTGAGCACAAATCCGATAAGCAGGATGGCCACAATCCACAGCGCAGCACGGTAGCGGCGACCCAGGCGGCGTTGCTCCAGGCCCGCAAGGCGCAGGCCGCAGAGCTGGTAGAGCAGCGGAATGAGCGTCATGGGCACGTAGTACAGGTACCACAGCAAGGTGGCATAGAACGGCGTGTACGACTTGTACTTGAGAATGACCTCGATCATCCACAGGGCACAGATGGTGGCGATGGCAACAAGGCGGCGGCGCAACACATAGTCCAAACAACGCAGATAGACCAACACGCCCCAAATCGAAAATACAATTGCGGCGACAAGCAGCAGGAGGGGGCTCGAATGGGTGAGCCCATCCACGACCTCTTCGGACACCTCGCTATAGGCGGGCACGGCGTTAGAAAGTTTGGGGTCGAAGGCGAACAGCACCGGAAAGATTGCCAAAAGCATGAGGAACAGCGCGGTGATGGCGCCGGCGATAGCAAAGACGCGGTGACGGTACACCTGATGCGTTATGCCAACAAGGAATCGCGGCATGGCGAAGAGCCTGCCGCCCCTGGGATCCGCAACCGGAGCGGTCCGGGCGGCCGCGTGGCCGATATGTCGCTCACGGGTACTCATAGTCCCTTTAGTGTACCGACAGGCGGGTCCAAAAAGCGGGCCGCATGTCCCAAAATCCGCAGACGGCAAGACCCCCGGCGAGCAATAACTACTCGCCGGGCGCCTTGGTTAGAAGGCTATGAAGTTGAGTGTCTCAGCTTCCTTAGGACAGGTCCTCACCATTAGAAGCAATAACCTTCTTGTACCAGTCGAAGCTCTTCTTTTTGGAACGCTTGAGGGTACCGTTGCCGGCGTCGTCGCGGTCCACATAGATAAAGCCGTAGCGCTTGGACATCTCACCCGTGCCGGCAGACACCAGGTCGATCGGGCCCCAGGTGGTGTAGCCCAGCAGGTCAACGCCGTCCTCGGTCACCGCGTCGCGCATCGCGGCGATATGCTGGCGCAGGTAGTCGATACGGTAGTCGTCGTTGATGGAGCCATCCTCCTCGACAACATCCTTGGCGCCCAGACCGTTCTCGACCAAAAACAGCGGCTTCTGATAACGGTCGTACAGGTCGTTGAGGGTGATGCGGAAGCCCAGCGGATCGATGGCCCAGCCCCACTGGCTCTCCTGCAGGTAGGGGTTCTTGGCGCCGGCGAAGGCGTTACCCTGGGTGCGCTCGACATCGGGGTTATCGGCACCGGCAGAGCAGCGGGTGCTGTAATAGCTAAAGCTGATGAAGTCGACGGTGTTAGCGGCCAGGATCTCGCGGTCCTCGTCCGTCATGCCCACATCGATGCCTAGACGCTCGAGCTTCTTGACGGCATATGCCGGGTAGTAGCCGCGGCTCTGGACGTCGACGAAGAAGTAGTTGTCCTGGTTATCGAGCTGCGCCTGGCGCACGTCGCCCGGACGGCAGCTGTAGGGGTAGTAGCTACCCGCGGCGAGCATGCAGCCGATCTTGATCTCGGGGTCGATCTCGTGGGCGATCTTGGTTGCCCAAGCGCTGGCGACGAGCTCGTTGTGGGCGGCCAGGTACTCGACGGCCTCCTTGTTCTCGCCCTCCTCAAAGACCAGACCGGCACCCATAAACGGCAGGTGCAAGATCATATTGATCTCGTTGAAGGTGAGCCAGTACTTCACCAGCCCCTTGTAGCGGGTAAAGATCGTGGTCGCGAGGTTCTTGTAGAAGTCGATGAGCTTGCGGTTTCGCCAGCCGCCGTACTCCTTGATGAGGTGAATCGGGCAATCGAAGTGCGTGATGGTCACGAGCGGCTCGATGCCGTGCGCCTGACACTCGCGGAATACGTCCTCGTAGAAGGCCAGGCCAGCCTCGTTGGGCTCGGTCTCGTCGCCGTTGGGGAAGATGCGGGTCCAAGCCAGGCTCATACGGAAGGTCTTAAAGCCCATCTCGGCAAAGAGAGCGATGTCCTCTTTGTAGTGGTGATAGAAATCGATGCCGGTCTGCGCGGGATAGTAATAGCCGTCCTCGAAGTCGAGCATTTTACGCTGGCCGGAGACCACCGCATAGCGCTCGGGGCCGTGCGGAGCCACGTCCACGTTGGCCAGGCCGCGGCCGTCCACGTCGTAGGCACCCTCGCACTGGTTGGCAGCCGTTGCGCCGCCCCACAGGAAGTCATTACGGAAAGCCATGTATCAATCCTTTCGCACGCTGTTGTCATAGGCTCAGTATCTCTATAAACGGCACGTCGCTCAACGGCGGTGGCACAGGCCGATACTTCTTTTCGCGTGCAGGCGCCCGGCAGCCACCCCGCCTGACACTTTTTGATACCCGCCTGCCCAATTCACCACCAAGGGGACAGGCACCTTTGTGGTGGTTTGGGGCGATTTGTCTCGATCTGTAACAGGTAGGCCGCCAAAACCGGGCCAGGTGTTACAGATTGAGATTATTCGGCCAGTCCCTTGCAGTTTGTCTAAATCTGTAACAGGTAGAGACGATTTAGCCCGCTAGATGTTACAGATCGAGACAGAAGATTCTAGTCGCAGGCGATGTCGAGGTTTTTGCCGATGAGACCTACGTAGCCGCCTTCGGCTGCCTTGGGGCTGTCAGCATGGCAGAGAACCCACTTGTCGGCCTTCCAGTAGCAGTAGCTGTCGCCGGCAGCAGGCATATCGGCCGCAGCCTCGGGACGCGGACCGTTGGTGCCGGCGGGCAGCGCCACCATCACCTGGAAGCCACCGTCGTCGACCATGCACGGCGTGTAGTGGAGCGTGGTGTTGAAAACCTCGACGACCTTGCCTGCCGGCACGCGGAACGCCTTGACGCACGCGGTATCGAGCTTGCCGCCCTCGATCTCCCAGCGATGCGCCACGAGCAGGATAAAGTCACGCGCCCCCAGGTTGAACTCGCTGGCACGGTGGTACTCCAGGCAGTTGAGACGCGTGTTGTGCCCGTTGCACCAGCCGAGCTGGAAGGGACGGCCACCAAACATGAGAAAGCCCAGTTTATCGGCACCCTTAACGCCCTCGAGCTCCGGCGTACTCGCTACGTACTTACTGCCCTCGGGGATGGGCGTAGCGGAGAGTGCCTCGACGAGTGGAGCGGTCAGGCCGGACGGGACGTCGTCCCACACGCGGCCATAGGACTTGAACTCGAGATCGTTGACAGAGTAGATATGCATGTTCACTCCTGTTCGTAAATGTGACTATACGAACATTCTAGAACAAACATGAGCGATTTTGAACGCTCGTCCAGACCACTCAACAAAAAGGCGCCCCCGCATAAGCGAAGGCGCCCAATGTGCGTGTTTTGGGCGATAAGCCCTTACGCCTGCTGATAGTGCAGGTGCTTCTCGTCGATATCGGCCAGGTCGCGGTCGAGGTAGCGGCGCGCGAGCCAGTTTGCCATGGGAAGGTTCTGGTCCAGGTAGTTGCCGCACTCCTCGGGAGCGGCTCCGGGGACATCGCCCTCAAAGTCGGCGACAAACTCAAACAACTCACGCACGAGCGGCAGGATCTCCTCGCTCGTTACCTCACCAAAAACGACCAGGTAAAAGCCCGTGCGGCAGCCCATGGGGCCAAAGTAGACAATGCGGCTCGACCACTCGGCATGGTTGCGAAGGAATGTCGCGCCTAGGTGCTCGATGGTGTGGCACTCGGCCGTGTTCATGACCGGCTCCTTGTTGGGCGTGGTCAGGCGCAGGTCAAAGGTGGTAACGACAGCGGCGGTCGCCGGATCGCGGTCGATGCGGCTCACGTACACGCCGGGCTCAAGCTGCAAATGGTCAACGGAAAAGCTCGCGATGCGCTCCATGGCAGATCCTCTCGATAGTCAATTTGGGACGGGGCTCTTTTAGCTGGTTCGAATGGTCGCACCAATCATACCAGTCAAAAAAGCCCCGTCCCAAATGAGCTGCCCGGGACGGGGATCAATGAGTTTTTAATCCCGTCCTAAAAAATCATGCTAGGCAGTGTATGCAATTGTTGATTTGACAGCGTGGCGCCAGCCGGCGATCTTTTTGGCGCGTTCGTCAGCGGGCATCGACGGTTCCACGATGCCGCGGGCGCCGTAGACATCGACGACATCGCGCGTGTACATGCCCAGCGCGATGCCGCAGGCCCAGGCCGCACCCAGGCCGCTCATCTCGTCGTTGCTCGCGATGCGGATGGGCGAGCCAACCAAGTCGCTCTCAAACTGCATCAGGTACGCGTCGCGCGTGGGACCGCCGTCAACACGAAGCTCGGCCAACGTTGCACCCGAATCCTCGACCATCGCATCGATCACGTCAAAGATCTGATAGGCGATCGACTCGTCGGCGGCCTTCACGAACTCCGCGCGGCCCGTGGTGCGCGTCATGCCAAAGACGCAGCCCTCGGCGTCACTCGCCCAGTGCGGCGCGCCCAAACCGGTAAACGCCGGCACAAAGTAGACGCGGCTCGCCGGATTGGCGGCGTAGCACAGGTCGGTAACTTCCTCGGGGTTATTGATGAGTTCCAGATCGTCGCGCAGCCACGTCTTGACGGCGCCGGCGTAGCTCACGTTGCCCTCGAGCACGTACTCGGCCACGCCTTCCATACGCCATGCGAGCGAGCTCGAAAGCCCGTGCGAGCTGGCAACGAACTCGTCGCCGACGTTCATCATGACCGAGCTGCCGGTGCCATAGGTCGCTTTGGCCATGCCGCGGCTATGGCAGCCCTGCGCGAACAAAGCGGCATGGCTGTCGCCCAGCACGCCGTGAATGGGCACGGGTGCCGGCAAAAAGCCGCCCAGGTCCGTCATGCCGAACAGGCCATCGGAATCGGTCACCTGCGGCAGGCAGGCCGCATCGACGCCAAAGGCCTCGCACACCGGCTCGCTCCAGCAGCCACGGCGCAGGTCAAAGAGCTGCGTGCGGCTGGCGTTGGACCAGTCGCAGCGAAACTCTGCGCCGCCCGTGAGCGTCCAGACCACCCAGGCATCGATGGTGCCCAGGCACAGCTCGCCTGCCGCGGCAGCCTCGACAGCAGCGGGAACGTTCGCGATGATCCAGGCCATCTTGCCCGCCGGGTAGTAGGGCGAGAGCACCAGGCCCGTCGTGTCGCGCACCAGCTCGGCCACACCCCCGCGCGCGGCCAGCTTGTCGCACAGCTCGCGGGCGCGGGCGCACTGCCACACTACGGCGTCGCACAGCGGCTCGCCCGTCGCGCGGTTCCAGGCAACGGTGGTCTCGCGCTGGTTGGAGATGCCGATGCCGGCGATGTCGGCAGGGTCGACCCCGGTCTCTTCCACCACGGCACGCGCCACGGCCAGCACATTGGCGGCGATCTCGGCCGGATCATGGCTCACCCAGCCGGCCTCGTTGACAATCTGGCGATGCGAGCGATCGGCACGATGAATCAAATGGCCGCCCTCGTCCACCAGCAGCGCCTTGGTGCCCTGCGTGGATTGATCGATTCCGATGATGTATTTGCTCATGTACTCTCCCATTCCTTCCGCCAAATCAAAGACGACTGGCGGACAAGGAGCGAGCGGCCGTCAAGTGCCGCAGATTGCCGTGAAAGAGGAGCGCCGCGTACTTTGCGTACGCAAGCGACGGTTTGAACGGCAAGGTGCGGTGCTTGGCGGCCGCGCAGCGTCTGTATCTACTAGTTGCCGAGGAACTCGGCGACGGTCTGCGCAATTCCGGCACCCGTCAGGCCGTAGTGTGCGAAGACCTCGGGGCTCGTGCCGGTGATGACCGGTGCGTCGGGCAGGGAGAGGCACTTGACCGGACGCGGGCAATGCTCGCCCACCACCTGCGCGACCATAGAGCCCAGGCCGCCGAAGGGGCTGTGCTCCTCGACCGTCACGACGGCGCGCGTGGCACCGGCAGCCTCAATCACGGCCTCGGCGTCAAGCGGCTTGACGCAATACATGTCGAGCACCGTTGCCGAGATGCCCTGCTCGGCCAGCAGGTCGGCAGCGTCCACGGCATGGCGGACCATCTCGCCGGTGGCGACGAGCGTCACATCGGTGCCGCGACGCACCCAGGTGGCGCGATCCATCTGGAACGGGCACTCGTCCTCGGTGTACACGTCCTCGACCGGGTTGCGGCCCACGCGAATGTAGGCCGGCTTGTTGTCGGCGACCAGGGCCCGCACGAGCTCGGCGGTCTGGAAGCGGTCGCTCGGCAGATACACGCGCATGTTGGGAATCGCACTCATGGCGGCGATATCCTGCGCGGAGTGATGGCTCATGCCCAAGGCGCCATAGGACACGCCGCCCGAGATGCCGATGAGCTTGACGTTGGTGTTGGAGTACGAGACATCAACCTTGCACTGCTCATACGAGCGCGTGGTCACAAAGGACGCCGGCGAGGCGGCCCAGGCCTTCTTGCCGCACGAAGCCATGCCGGCGGCGATGCTCACCAGGTCCTGCTCGGCAATGCCGACCTCGACGGACTGCTGGGGATACTGATCAAAGAACGGCGTGAGCGATGCGGAGCCGCGGGAGTCGGAGCACAGGACGACGATGTCCTTATCGGTCTTCGCGGCCTCGAGCAGCGTGTCGCAGATAACCTTGCGATTGGCGATCTTGTTAGCCATTGACGGCCTCCTTATGGGCAGCGAAATCGGCGATGATCTGAGCATATTCCTCATCGTTGGGCAGGTGATGGTGCCAGGCGGCCTTGTCCTCCATAACAGGCGAGCCATAGCCCTTCACCGTGTTGAGGATGATGACCGTGGGCTTGCCGCAGGTCTCGGCCGCAAGCGTCAGCGCGGCGTCGATGGCCCGGACGTCGTTGCCCGGAATGGAGAGCACGTTCCAACCGAAGGCGGCCCAGCGCTCCTCCTGCGAGTCCTGCTTCATAACGTCCTCGGTGCTGCCGCTGATCTGCAGGCGGTTGCGGTCCACGAGCGCGCACAGGTTATCGAGCTGGTAGTTGCCGCCGCTCATGGCGCCCTCCCAGACCGAGCCCTCGGCAAGTTCGCCGTCGCCCATGATGGTGTAGACGCGGTAGTCGCGGCCGTCCATCTTGCCGGCGAGCGCCATGCCCACGGCCACGGGCAGGCCGTGACCCAGCGAGCCCGAGTTCATCTCGATGCCCTTGAGCTTGTTGTTGGGGTGGCCGATGTAGGGGCTGCCGAACTTGGAGAAGCGGGCCTTGACGTCGTCGAGGTCAAGATAGCCCTCGTGGCAGAGCACCGCGTAGTAGGCTTCCATGGCGTGGCCCTTGGAGAGCACGAAGCGGTCGCGGTTGGGATCGTCGACGGTCTCGGGCGAAATGTTGAGGTGGTTGGCGTAGAGGGTCATGAGGGCGTCGATCACCGACATGTCACCGCCGATGTGGCCGCCAGCGCCAGCCATGATGATATCGACGCAATCGCGGCGAAGGTCCCAACGCAGGGACTCAAGCTCTTCGATAGTTGCCATTTCTACTCTCCTCGCAGGTAGGCTTTAACGTCTTCTTCGATGGGGTCGTACAGGTCGGGGGCAATGCCGAGGTACTTGCACGCCTCGTAGAGCACCGGCACCACGTTGGCGTGAATAGCGACGCAGTGGTGGATGTAGGGACCCTCGACGATTTTGGCCTCGAGGCGCTTGAGGTTGTCGACCTCGACCCATAGATAGGTGCCCATGCCGGCCGGGCCGTCGATGCCGCGGGCGTTGCCCAGCAGCAGCGAGTACTCGCCGTTGTCGCCGTCAAAGCGGGCAAGGGTGAGGTCGCCATGCTTGGCCTCGGCCGTCAGCGCGCCGGGATGATCGAAAGCCAGCGGATAGGTGAGCTTGGGCTTGACGGCCGCGCAGCTGCAGGGCCAGGGGCCGCAGTGCTGCAGCAGCTCGCCGTTCTCGTTATCGGGATGGCGCACGGTCCAGTCGGCGAACATGCCGCGGTGACGGCCCAGGTCGGCGGCCTCGACCATCAGCGCGGTGATGGCGCCGTGGATATCGGTCTCGCATACGATAGGAATGCCCATCTCGTTGAGAATGGCGTTGGCGGCGCAGGGCATAATGCCCAGCTCGTCCTGCAGAGCGTTCCAGCACTGAATGGCGCCGGCGTTGCAACCGTACTTCTCGACCAGGCGCTTCATGGCGATGGCAAGACCGGCGACCGCGGTAACCTTATCCTCGGGGATGCAGATCTCAAAGCTGTCGTTGATGTGGGCAAGCATGGTAGCCATGGCCTGCTCGTCGGCCTGGGCGTCGCGCACGGCCTGGACAAGGTCGGTCATGGGAATGGGCGAAAGCTGGATGTTGAACTTCTCGAGCAGCTCGCCCTCGTTGCACATGGTCGACCAGAAGTCGAATGGACGGGTGGCCATCTGCAGGATGCGGGTGCGCTTGAAGGTCTTTACCACGTTGCACACGGCCAAGAAGTCCCAAACGCCGCGCTCGAACTCGGGATCGGTCAGGCGGCAGTTGGTCATGTAGGTGAAGGGAACCTGGAAGCGGCGCAGGACCTTGCCGGTGGCGAACAGGCCGCACTGGCTATCGCGCAGGCGAGTGCCGTCAGGCTCGGGGCGCTCGTCGCGCGGGCCCCACAGCAGCACGGGTAGGCCGAGCTCGCGGGCAAGGCGAGCGCAAACGTACTCGGTGCCAAAGTTGGCGTGGCACAGCATAATGCCATCGACGCCCTCGGCGCGGAACTTCTTGACGATAGGCTCAATGTGGCTGTCGTCGAACAGCAGGCCCTCGTCATTGATGTCGTCGATATCCACGATGTCGACGCCGATCTCACGCAGGCGATCAGCCGTCAGGCCGCGATACTTGATTGCGTCCGGCGCGCTAAAGATACTGCGGCGCGTGGGCACAAAACCGAGCTTGATCTTGTCCATGTACGTCCTCCCCTAATCACATGTTCAGTAAACAGACGCATGTTTCGTTTTGTTCTGTTTACTAAATATTTATTCAAGTGTTTAGAAGTTTAACGCGAAATACCCGTGGGCGGTAGAGAAATCAGCCTAAACGGTATGTAAACAAACTGAACATACAAGGGCAACAAAAAGAGGGCCCCGAAGGACCCCTTTTGGTTGACGTTATTTTCTGCCTTAGCGAGCTTTGCCGCCCTGCGGCCCGGCGTTGCCTTTGCCTAGATCTCACGCACGCTCTGACGCTCGACAAAATAGGTCGATACGGCTGTCTTGCAGGTATAGCTCTTGGGATTGCGGATGTTGCCCACCAGGCGGCGCACCGCGATCTCGCCCACCTCGTGCTTGGGAACGTGCACCGTGGTGAGCGGCGGGTTGGAGAAGGCACCCAGAGATAGGTCGTCAAAGCCGATGATCGAGACATCCTCGGGCACGCGAATACCGTGCTCGTTGAGCGCGCGCATGGCACCCACGGCGAGCACGTCGTTTTCGGCAAAGAAAGCCGTCGGCAGGTCGTCGCGCGAGACGCTGTCGAGCCATGCGCCCATGTCGCGATAGGCGCCCTCGAGCGTGGTGCCCAGCGTAACGCGCCATGTCGGGTTGGCCTCAAGGTCTGCGTCCTCAAGCGCTTGGCGATAGCCGCGCTCGCGATCCTTAAAGTTGCGGATGCGAAGGTCGCCTGCCAGATAGCCGATCTGCCTGTGACCTTTCTCGATGAGGTGATCCACGGCGCGCAGCACCGAGTCGGTGTTGGCAATGACTACGGCATCGAAGTATTGACGATCGCTCCAGCCATCGAGCACGATCAGGTGGGCGGCAGCGTTGGCAAACAGGGCGTAGTCTTCCTCGCCCAGCTCGGTGCCCATCAGCACGATAGCGGCGGACGGATCGGCGATCAGGCCCTCGACCTGCGGACGCACGGCGTCCAAGTCGCTAAAGTCGAGCGAGACAAAGCTCGTGCTCATGCCGTGACGACGCGCCTGGCGCTCCACGCCCTCGATGACCGCGGGATGGAAGGTGCTCTCGTCCAGAATGGCGCCCGTCTTGCGCGCGAGCACAAACTGAATGCTCTCGAGCTGCGTCGACTGCTGATAGCCAAGCGATTGCGCGCACTCCAGGATGACCTTGGCGGTCTCTTCACTCACGCTGCGCTTGCGGTTGAGCGCGTTGGACACGGTCGCAGGCGAAAAACCGGTGATGCGGCTGATCTCGCGAACACTTGCTTTGGCCATTGTTCCCCCTAGCAACGGCCGTGGCGGAGCATCGCAACTTGATGACTCGACAACTAAACGACCGCAAATTCAATCTAAACAGAATAGTAAATGTTTATGAGCTAGTTTAGCCTGTTGTCAAGCGAAGTGGCACGACTATTCCCCCAACGGGCACATTTACTCGGTAGCTAAAAAAGCCCCGTCCCAAATTGACTACATGGGGCGGGGCACGGAAATCATCTAGCCAAGAACACGGGCCATGCGCGTCTTGAACTCGGACAGGAAGCGCGGGGCATCCACGGTCAGCGCCACAAGCGCGCTCTTGTCCGGATCGGACAGGCGATGCTCGTCGCAAATGGTGCGGCCGCGATACTCGCCCAGCAGATCAACACGCAGGTTGCAGCCGAGCGCACCCACGAGCGTGGGGTCGATCGCCACGGCGACGGCCAGCGGATCGTGCAGCGCACAACCACCCAGGTAGGGTGCGTTCATCTCGTACGAGCCAATGTAGTGCTCGACCATGCTCGCAAACGCGCAGCCGGCCATGGTGCCCGAGCCCGTCCAGCCGGCAATGTCGCGGCGTGTAAGCACCACGCGATGCGTCACGTCCAGACCCACCATGGTGAGCTTGCGGCCCGAGCGCAGCACGGCATCGGCCGCCTCGGGATCGCTTGCCATGTTGGCCTCGGCGCCCGCGCTCACGTTGCCGGGCACGGTCAGGGCGCCGCCCATCACCACCACGCGGCCGATAGACATCACCGCCGCCGCATCGCGCTCCAGGGCAAGCGCCAGGTTGGAGAGCGGGCCGGTCGCTACGTAGACCAGATCGGGACCATAAGTGCGCGCGGCATCGATTAGATAATCGACTGCAGCGTTGCCATCGACCGACGTCGCCCCCACCGGCTCGTAGGGCGACGCGGGCACGCTCGCGCCGCCGATGCCGTTCTTGCCGTGGATGAGCGCTGTGGACGCCGGCGGCGTATAGGGCTCAGTCGCCTGCAGAGGACGGTCGGCACCCAGGTACACCGGTACCTCGGGACGGCCCAACAAGTCGAGCACCGCCAGGCAGTTGCGCGCCGACTGGTCGACGCGCACGTTGCCAAAACACGTGGTAATGCCCACGAGCTCAACCTCGGGGCTCGCGATGGCATAGGCAAGCGCCATCGCATCGTCCACACCCATATCCAGATCAAGGATCAGCTTCTTGGTTGCCATTGTTCTACTCCGCTTCTCCGTCTTGTACTAAATCGTCTAAATCAAACACGCGCTCAACTTCGGCACGCGTGGGAATCGACTGCTGCGCGCCCAGGCGCGACACCGTCACTGCCGAGGCGCGAGCACCCGCGGCCATGCACTCAAAGAGCGGCAGGCCCTCCAGACGAGCCGCGGCAAGCGCACCGATAAACGTATCGCCCGCGGCCGTCGTATCGACCACCGCGCTCGAAAGCGCCGGCATGCGCAGCAGCTCGCCGTCGTCGCCGAGCGTAACCGAGCCGGCGCCGCCCAGCGTGATGACCGCGGCGCCGGCACCCTTGGCGAGCAAGGCATTGAGCGCCGCGACGCAGCTCGCATCGTCTGCAGGCAAGATGCCCGTCAGTACCTGGCACTCAGTCTCGTTGGGACAGACCAGGTCGACCGCAGGCCAGACCTCCGCAGGCACTTCGCAGGCTGGCGCTGGATTAAAGACCGTATAAAACCCCAGCTCGTGAGCGCAAGCAAGCGCCTCGGCCGTCGCTGCAAGGTCACATTCGCCCTGGGCGATAAAGACGCTTCCGGCAGCCGGGGCAATCTCGCTGGCGTTACTATCGAGCTCATCGGCCACCAGACGCCTCAGCGCTCGGGCAACGTCCTCGCCCGCAAGTGCATGGTTGGCGCCCGGCGATAGCACGATGCGGTTATCGCCCTCACAGCGAATGATGGTCGCCGTTCCCGTCTCCACGTCGTCGCGACGCGCCACAAAGTCACAGTCCACGCCAGCATCTTGGAGCCCCGCCACGAGCGACGAGCCAAACGCGTCGCGGCCGACCGCGCCGATCATGCGCGTGCGCGCGCCCATGCGCGCAGCTGCTACGGCCTGATTGGCGCCCTTGCCGCCGGCGTTGGTGATAAACCCGCTGCCGCCGACGGTCTCGCCCGCACGCGGCATGCGCTCGCACGCCACCGAAAGGTCCATGTTCATGCTGCCGAACACCGCAACGATGCCGCAATCTGCCATGAAAACCTCCTCGTCCGCGGGCTCTGCACCCGCTGTCGGCCGTCAATCGTGCACTCTCGCACCTCTATAACTTTAGTTCACTTTGATGTGGACGCGCGCTTGAGCTTACGCCAGCAGCAAGCATTCACAGGAGTAGGCGGCTACAATGAAAGCGTGCTGATTATTCTCGTCATTGGATGATGTTTTATGGAACAATTCCCGCGATCGAGCTCGCGCAGCTCACGCCATGCGAGCGATCAACAAGCGCCGCACGAACGTTCGCGCACTAACCGCCAAACCACCGAGCCGCGCCGCGCTGCAGGCTCCCATCGCTCGCCCGCCAACAAGGGCGCCCGCACCGACAGCGCCGCAAAAGAACAGGCGCCCACGCGTCCCAAATCTCGCTACATCCCCGCCCTCGACGGCCTTCGCACGCTCGCCGTTGTCGCGGTGGTGCTCTATCACCTCAACCTCACGTGGGCTCAGGGCGGCCTGCTCGGCGTCACGATCTTCTTTGTGCTCTCGGGATACTTGATCACGCGCCTGCTCCTCAACGAAATCGCAAAGACCGGTCGTATCGATCTCAAGAGCTTCTGGATCCGCCGCATCCGTCGCCTGTTCCCCGCCGTGGTAACCGTCGTGGTGGTGACCTGCGCACTGTGCACTGTCTTTAACCATGTGATGCTCACCAAGATGCGCCCCGACATCCTGCCGTCGCTGCTGTTCTTTAATAACTGGTGGCAGATCATGCAGGACGTTTCGTACTTTAACGCCCTGGGCGACCCCTCGCCGCTCACGCACTTTTGGTCGCTTGCCATCGAGGAACAGTTCTATCTTATTTGGCCGCCGCTGCTGCTCGCCATGGTGTCGGTGCACATGAGCAAGCCCAACACGCGCCGCGTGGTCCTGGGCCTCGCCGCCGTCTCCGCCGTCGCCATGATGGTGCTCTACAACCCCGCCACCGACCCCAGCCGCGTGTACTACGGCACCGACACCCGCGTGTTCTCGTTGCTGCTGGGCGCCTGGATGGCCTTTATCCCCGACCGCGACCTGGCGCCTGCGCGCCTTGTCCGCCATCTGGGGCTCGACCGACTGGCCGGCGCCGCCAAGCACGGCAAGTCAAAGAGCGACACCGCCGAGGCCGCCACGACAAAGCCAAGTGAGCTCGCACGCTTTTGGTCCTCCCCCGCATCCATCGATTTGATGGGCGTCGTTGGCCTGGTCGGACTCGCCGCCATGGTCGCGCTCACCAACGGCTATACCGCGTTTCAGTATCGCGGAGGCACGCTGCTGTGCTCCATCCTCACACTGATGGTTATCGCGGCATGCGTGCAGCCCCAGGGCATGGTCGCACGGGCCTTGGCCGCCGAGCCGCTCGTATGGATCGGCAAGCGCTCCTACAGCATCTACCTGTGGCATTATCCGCTGCTGCTCCTCATGAACCCGGTCGCCAACATTAACGACACGCCCTGGTGGCACTACATTTTGCAGGTGTTGTTGGTGGTCGCCGTGGCCGAGTGCTCCTATCGCTTTATCGAAACGCCGTTTAGGAAGGGCGCTTTTGGGCGCACTGTTTCCGAGCTCCGCGACGGCACCACCACGCCCGCCGGCTGGGTGCGCGCACATGTCCCCACCTGCGCCGTTTGCTCCGTCGCGCTTGTTGTGGCGCTGGGCGGCCTGGTCTTTGTGCCCGACACATCCGCGCTGAGCGGCAAGGGCGCCGAAATCCTAAACAAGGAGGCCAAAAATGCAAAGCCTCAAGATCAACAGGCGGCCGATGACACCGACAAAGATGACGACGGCTTCCCCGACGGAGCCTACGACCTGCTAATGATTGGCGACTCCGTGTCCCTGCGCGCCGTCGATGCCTTTGACGGCGTGTTCCCGCACAGCCACATCGATGCCGAAAAGGGCCGCCAGTTTGATGCGGGCCGCGCGACATTTGAGGGCTATATCCAGCAGAACCTTGCCGGCAAGATCGTGGTCTTTGCCCTGGGCACCAACGGTTTGGTAACGGACGCCCAGGTCGACGCGATCATGGCCGACGCCGGTGATCAGCGTATTGTCGTGTTTGTAAACACGCGCAGCCCGCAGCCGTGGGTCGGGTCCACGAACCAGGCCATCGCCAACGCCGCTACGCGCTACAAGAATGTACGCGTTATCGACTGGTACGGGCACAGCGCCAACCGCAACGACCTGTTCGATGGCGACGGCACGCATCTTTCGACCGCCGGCGTGACCGAGTACCTTAAGCTCATCCACAATGCCGTCAAGAAGGACCTACCCGTGCACCCCGAGGACCACGTTAACGATCCGCAGCCGGCGGCTGTCAAATCCGCTGCCGAGGCACTCGTCAACGCCCTCGCCTACAAACCGCACAAGCTAGGCACCGACAAGTAACGCACCGCCAAATCTGCTTACAATCCGGCACTTGGGACCACTTCCGCGACTTACAAAGCCGCCTCTGGGCTGTTAATTCACCCCAGAGGCGGCTTTATAGCTGCACATCGGTATATAACTAGCACCCTATAGCAGACAAAAACAGGCCGCAGCCCATGGCGGCGGCCTGTTTAGAGTCCAAGAGAGGTGCTACGCGCTGTAGCCCATCGCTTGCAGAACAAACATAACGACCGTCAGCACCGTAATAACGCCGATAGTCGCCCAAGTGAGCACATTCCACACACGGCCGTTGCGGTTGGCACCCATAATGTGTCGATCGGCGGCAATAACCACCTGGAACACCAGAACCACGGGCAGCAACACGCCGTTGATGACCTGCGAGGTCATCATAATCTGGAACAGGTCGACGCCGGGCATGAGCACCAGCACGGCAGAAATGCCAATGATTGCCGTAATGATGCCGCGATAGACCGGGGCCTCGTCCCAGCTGCGATCGGCACCGCGTTCCCAGCCAAACGCCTCGCAGATAGCGCTGGACGTAACGCCCGGCAGCACACAGGCGGCCAAGAAGCTCGCCGCGACCAGGCCCGAGGCAAACAGCACCGTGGACCACTGGCCCGCAATGGGCTCCAGCGCGCGGGCAGCGTCTGCAGCATCGCTAATCTGAATGCCCGCGGGGAACAATACCGTACCGGTCGTGATGATAATAAAACCGGCAATGACATCGGCGGCAATCGAGCCGCTCACGGTATCGATGCGCTGCAACACGATATCGTCCTCGCCCGCATTCTTATCGACCACGTTGTTCTGTGCCAAGAAAATCATCCAGGGCGCGATGGTGGTACCGATCGTCGCGACCACAAGCGACACGTAGCTGGGGTCATTTTGAATGTTGGGTACAACCAGATCGACCGCCACCTCGCCCCAACTGGGACCAGCCATAATTGCAGCGACAATGTAGGTCACAAACACGCAGCTCACCAGCAACAGAATCTTCTCGATGCGCTGGAAGCTACCCGACATGGTAAGCATCCAAACCATCAGCGCCACAAGCGGCACCGAGATGCTCGCCGGCACGCCAAAGAGGGCAAGGCCGCTCGCGATACCCGCAAACTCCGAAATGGTCACGGCTGTGTTGGCAATCAGCAGCGCCGCCATGGCCAGCACGCTCTTGCGCACGCCAAAGCGCTCGCGAATGAGCGAGGCCAGGCCCTTGCCCGTCACGCAGCCGCAACGTGCCGCGGTCTCCTGCGTCACGATGAGCAGCACGGTCATGACGGGAAGCATCCAGAGCATCTTGTAGCCATAGCTGGCACCGGCGCTGGAATACGTGGCGATGCCGCCGGCGTCATTGCCCGAAAGCGCCGCCAGAAGGCCAGGACCCATGGCACCAAAGATGGCTGCGATGGTCAGCTTTTGCTTGGTGCCCTGCTTTTGCTTGCTATTTTGCACGCGACCACCTAACCCATGACCGACATAGTGAGCAGCACCGCAGCGGCACAGTACGCCACGCACGAGATCATGACGGCAATGACGTTCATGGCGGTACCCGACGTATTGAGGTCGTGCTCGTCGCGCCAGAACAGCACCATCAGGTAAATCACAGCGCTCATGTTGCCAATCAGGCAGACGATGGCCGCGATGTTAAAGCAGCCGGTAAAGAGCTGCTCCTCAAGCATGGGCGCGTCGGGGAACGCCGTGGTGCGCACCAGCTGAGCGCACAGGTAGGTCACGAGCGACAGGATCAGGCCCATGCCCGTGCTCTGGAAGAAGAATCCCAGATACGGCTTGGGCTCATCGTCATGGCCGTCGTACTCCAGGAAGTAGTTCTTGACGAACGACACCATACGCGAGGCAGCCAGCAGCACGAGCGGCATGGCGCACATGGGGAACACCACCAGATGCGCGGAGCCCAGCGCCGTCCCCAGCACTGCCGCCATGATGCACGAGGCAATGCCCCACACGACAACCCAGTACTGGCGATGCACAAACCAGCTGAGCACATTCGTCGAGTCGTCGGACGCGCTATCGCCCGAGCCGACGCCTGCGATCTGCAGGTCCTCCTGGTGCTCCTCGGCGATAACGTCCATGGCGTCGTCGAAGGTCACAATGCCCAAGATGTGGCGGTTCTCATCGCAGACGGGGATGGCGACCAGGTCGTACTTGGTCATCTCATCCGTTACGTCTTCCTGGTCCTCGTCGGGCGACACATAAACCAGGTCGCGGTAGGCCAGCTGGCCCAGCGTGGCGTCGCGGTCGGCCACGATCAACGTGCGCAGCGAGAGCACGCCGGTCAGCATACCGCTCGGATCCTCGGTATAGACGTAGTAGACGCTTTCGAAATCCTCGTCGAGCTTGCGGATCGCCTCGATGGCGTCACCGACCGTCGCCGTGGCAGGCAGGGAGACAAACTCCGAGGTCATAATGCGGCCGGCAGTGTTTTCCTCATAGCCCAGCAGGTTACGAATCGCCTTCTCCTCCTGAACGCCCATCAGGCGCAGGAGCTTCTCGGCCTTCTCGTAATCGAGCTCGTCGATCAGGTCGGCGGCGTCGTCCGGGTCCATCATGGCCAGCATCGACGACGCATCCGTGTCGGACAGGCCCTCGAGCATCTCGGTCATGAGCTCGTCGTCATCGAACTCCGAGATGGCCTCGGCGGCCTGGGCGGTGTCGAGCTGCGCGAACACCTGCGCGCGCAGGCGAGGATCGAGCTGCTCGATAATGTCGGCAATGTCGGCAGGATGCAGCTCGCCGAGCGTCTTATGCGACACCGACAGCTGGATGTTCTTAGTCGAGCGATCGAGCAGGTCCATGTAGGACCAGGCGATGATGTCCTCGCCGAGCGGTTTGCCCAGGTGCTTCATAAAGCCCTCGACGACATGTTCAAGAGCGGGGCTGATTGCACGCAGCAGACCGCGGGCACCGACTTCGGCACCCAGCAGGCGCAGCTGATTTTCGCCCGACATGGAAAACTTGATGTCGTTTACGCGCACGACCTTCATGCCCTGCGTGTCGACGATTTGTTTATTGAGCACGTCGCGCGCGAGCAAGAGTTCGGTCGGCTGCAGGTACGAAAAACGGATTTCGGTGGCCGACGTCTTAAGGTATACGCCCGTCTCGTCGATACGGTCGACCCATTTTCGCCAGCTGATCATAAACGGCGTCTTGCCGGGACCGCGGAACGCGAGCGACGTCACGTGCGGAAAAACTTCGCCGGTAGCAATGCCAAAATCGTTCACAACGCCGAGCTTTTCGCCATCGACGTCCAAGACCGGCAGCTTGAGCATCTCACTCAGATAATTCACTGGTGCTCCCCATCATTATTCCTTCGGACCGTGGCCATGCCGGCACGCCATCCGTGGACTTTTAGATATGTATACGCATGCGCGGGCGGCACACCGCTCGGCGCTCACACCCCGTGCATGCGCAAGAAGCACCTGCAAGGGGTCATCGACTGTATGGTCGAGGTTTGGATTTCACCTGCAACCTTTCTCTTGACCCTTGTTATCCGCAGTAACTATAGCATCAGCATCGCGCCGTGACGCCAAATTTATGCTCCAAACATCGCAGGCATATCAAACGCTGACGTATCCGTGACATAGTCGTTTAAGAACGTCCCCCATGACTAGTCTGCGGTGTCGTTATCTTCGGCGAGCTGGGGAAACACGGCGTTCTTGGGCATGGAAGTCTTCGTTAGCGAGGTGAGTTTTTTGCTCAGCGACGTATCCGTCTTCACCAAATCGCTCAGCGTCACGATCTTGTAGCCCTTGGCGACAAGGCCATCGATGATCTGCGGCAGCGCTTCGAGCGTCTGTTCGGAGCACTCGTCGCTATCGGTGAACAAAACAATGTTGCCCGGAGTCACCGATTCGAGCACTGTCGAAACCTGTTCGTCGGCGCCGTTGAGCAGCCAGTCGCCCGAATCGACATTCCACGAGACCACGGCAGACACCAGGTCCATCGCATCGATCCAGTTTTGCTCGTCAAACGCGGCGTAGGGAGCACGCAGCAACATCGTCTCGACGCCGGTCGCCGACTTAATCGCCTCGGTGCCCTTCGAGATCTGCTTGCGCACCGCCTCGCGATCCCTGCCCTTGAGCGAATCATCGCTGTAGCTGTTGGAGCCGATCTCGCATCCGGCATCGACAATCGCTTTGGCAGTAGCGGGCGAGGCTTCCGCAGCATCGCCCGAAAGGAAGAACGTCGCCGTGACGCCCTTTTCCTTGAGCACCTGCAAGACCTGCTTGGTCGCGCCGCTCGGACCCTCGTCAAATGTCAGGGCCACGTACTTTTCGTTGCCCTTGGGCGCTACGCTCGCGCACTCGACTACGCAGTCGGTGGCGGGCACGACCTCGCCGCGGTCCTGCGTCTTGCCCGACTGTTCGCCGACCCATACCTCGGAGCGGCCCTGAACGCCCCAGGTTTTAACGTATTCGATAGCGCCCGTGCCCTCGACCTTCAACTTGGGCTCAATGGTCGTGACCTGGACCTCGTGCTTCTCGTACGTGTCGCGGCCGTCTTTGACCGTCACTTTCTCGCCGCCCGTTAGCTCGCGGCTATTCCACTTGCCCTGCTTCACCCGTTTGCCGTCCACCTTCACCGACAGCTTTTCGCCGCCACGGCGGGTAAGCACGCTATCGTCGACAGCCAACAAGTCGCCGGCATCGTAGGTGTCGGTCAGGCCTTGATCATCGATAAGGTTCTGCAACGTGGAGCCCACGCGCACCGAAGCCTGCTCCCCATTGAGCACAATGTCCACGCTGCGATTGACATAGCCCACGACGGCA
Source organism: Collinsella sp. HCP3S3_E5 (assembly GCF_052067635.1). NCBI lineage: Bacteria > Bacillati > Actinomycetota > Coriobacteriia > Coriobacteriales > Coriobacteriaceae > Collinsella > Collinsella sp. HCP3S3_E5. The sequence continues at coordinate 36,970 of NZ_JBQHQF010000011.1, forward strand.
GCGATAAACAGCACGAGCGCACAGCCGACAGCGATGAGCGCATAGGGCAGGCGGGACGGTCGGCGCGGTGAGCGCCCGTTGCCGATGCGCGCGCTGCGATCGCTAAACCCACGGCTATGGTTGAGGTACATCGCGCCGGGTTTACGGCGACGTCGACGCTGACCGCTGGGCAGCTGCCCCAGGTCGCGTCGCGCCGTCGGACGCGCACCCGAGCGCCCGTTTAAGTTAGATCCGTTTTGGCGCATGTGCCCTCCCCCATAAACACAGCGAGCCGGAGCAACATGTCTCCGGCTCGCCCCCCCGTCATTTGGTACGTCGCTATTTGCTAGCTTTTGACGAGCCCCCGCTCGCCTTTTGATATTCGTCCTTAAAGGCCTTGAACATACCGCGCGTCTTGCCGAGCTGCTTGCCCAGTGCGCGACTGCCCTTGTCCACGGCGACCGATCCCTTGTCATCGAGCACCTTGGCGCCCTTCTTGACCTTATCGCCCACCACGACACTGGCCTCGGCAGCCTTGGCGGCCGCGCCACCCGAATACCCGAGCGACTTGACCTCGTCCGAGACAATCATCGCGCCGTTCTCGTAGCCGCGCAGCATCGTCGGCGGCATCTGTGTGTCGCCCACCAGCACACTCGAGGCAGTGCCGGCGGTCACGTAGAACGTCTGCACGATACCCGAACGCGGCTTGAACTCAACGTCCGAGCAGTAGCCCACGACATCGCCCGATTCCGTGCGCACGTCCATGCCAACCCAGATGATGCAGTCGTCCAGGTTGATATCGAGGCGCTTGGCCGCGGCGGCATCGTAGGTGCCCTTGACGTCGTCGACCACGACAGCACCCTCATAGACGCCGATGGCATCGAGCGCCACAAATCGATCGGGGCGCTCGATCATGCCCGCGATATCGGACTGGCGAACCATAAAGCCCACCACGCGCGTACCGCCCGGGGTAAAGACCGGAAAGTGAATCTTGCCGAGCTTTTTGGGGCTGCGCGGCGTGCCGTCCTTTTTGGTGCGCTTGTCTTCGGCAGGCTTACGATAAACCTTGACGCCGACAAAATCCCCTGCGCGCATTATGCCTCGGTCGAGGGCTCCGTGGCCTCGGTGTCGGCCTCAGTGACGTTCTCGACCACGACGTCGGCAGCGGGCGTCACCTTGCCGCCCGAGATGGCGTCGTTGAGCTGCTCGCGAAGCTGGTCCATGCGCTCGCGGGCCAGGTCGACCTTGGCGCGCAGGTCATCGGTCTTGGCGTCGACCATCGGACCAAAGTCGTTGACCGCGGCACGAGCCTCCTCGGCACCGTGCTCGTAGGTGTCGCGCATGTTGTCCCAGGCATCGTTGGCGATATCGGCGGCCATGGCACGGGTCTCGGCACCCGAGCGCGGGGCCAGAGCAACGCCGATGATAGCGCCGGCGGCAGCGCCAAAGAGCGCACCGGAGACAAAGCTGAAAGTCTTTCCCATGATCATTCCTCTCCTGCGGGCACCTCGATGCCCACCGTTTGAATGCTGTCCATTATACCCGCAGCGCAACACTTGCCGTCGCGCACATCTGCGTACGGTAAAAGCGCAGGTACATGATAGTGATAAGCGAGTGATCCTACTCCTGCGGCATGGCAGGCATGGCCACCGTGGCCGCCGGGTCCTCGCCGGCGCCATCAACGAGCGGAAGCGCACCTTCCTGTGCGGGGCCTGCCGGAACCGTCGCCGCGCCACCGTAGACGGCAGCGGGGGCCTCGTGGCTCTCGGCGGTCGCGCCCTCGGTATCGATTGCCTCCTGCAGCTCATCGTCAAAGCTCGGAACACCCTGGGTCTCCACGGGCTCGGACTCAACAGCTTCCTCAGCAGCTGCCTCGACGCCGGGTTCGGAATCGGCAGGAGCCTCGCCTTCGGCCCCGTCCTCGGCGTTTGCGGCGGCGATGGCCTCGTGCGGATCCTTGCCCTCGGCCTCGGCGCGCATACCCAGCACCAGGTTGCGCAGGCCCGCGACCGTGCCCTCCACGTCAGGGGCAGGCTGGTCGGCGTGCAGATAGGCCCAGTCCATCATAAAGGTCGCCGAAGACAGCGCGCCGATGGCCAGCGCGTCATCGGGGCATGAAAGCTCAACCTCAAAGACACGCTCATCGTGCTCGCTTACGCGGGTACGGCCGCACGAAATGCTGCCGGCGAGACCGGTCTCGTTCATGAGCTCCACTGTCACGTGCTCAAGCAGATGGCAAAGCTCGGTCTGGCCCATGCAGTCCTGGAATTCACGACCGGAATCGCCTAGGCACAGGTGCTTGGCAATCGCGGGCACCAGGTAGTACACGCGCGCCGTGGCCTCGATGTCCTCCGAGGTCATGAGCGGCATGCCGGGGTTCACCAGCACATGCGCGCAGATCTTGTCCTCGCTGACGGTGACCTTAAGGATGTTGAACAGGCCTGCCATAACTCTCCCCTACTCTTCCTTGCCCTACTCGTCGCCGTCGTGCGGGTCCGCAGAGCCCGCGCCCGGCGTCGCCGGCTTATCTGCCGAGGACTCGGAATCCTTCTTATCGGTTTCGGCCGGAGCGATCACGCGAATAAGCGAGATGCGCTGGCCACGCATCGACTGCACCTTGAACTTGTACCCTGCAACCTCAAACACCTCTCCGATGTCGGGCACCGAGTCGCAAAGTTCCAAAATCCAGCCGGCGATGGTCTCATAATCATCGCTTTCCTCGAGCGGCCAACCAAGCTCAATCGCATCATCGCACGAAAAACGCCCATCGACGAGCCACTCACGGCGCGAAAGACGCGTGAGGTACTTGTTGTCAGGGTCGAACTCATCCTCGATCTCGCCCACGATCTCCTCGACGATGTCCTCGATGGTAATGATGCCGGCCGTGCCGCCGTACTCGTCCACGACCACCACGATCTGGTCGTGCGAAGTCTGCATCTCGGACAGCAGCGGCAGGATGTCCTTGGTGTCGGGCACAAAGGTGGCGTCGCGCAAATAACCGGCGATGGGCTGGTCGCCCTCGCCGTCGAGCGAGGGCTGAATCAGGTCCTTAATGTGCGCGATGCCCGCCACGTTGTCGGGATCTTCGTGATAGACGGGGATGCGGCTAAAGCCGGTCTGGCGCATAGTGGACAGCACGTCGGCGACCGTCTCGTCGTCCTCGCACATGGTGGTGTCCACGCGCGGCACCATGACCTCGCGGGCAACGGTATCGCCCAGGTCGAAGATCTCGTGGATCATACGCTTTTCCTCGTCGAGCAGGTCGTCCTGCTCCGAGACCATGTACTTAATCTCTTCCTCCGAGACGTTTTGGCGATCGTCGGCGCTCTTGATGCGCAGGATGCGGGCCAGACCATCGGAGCAAGCACCAGTCAGCCACACGAGCGGACGGGCAATCTTTTGGAAAAACGACAGCGGCCCCACGACCTGCTTGGACACGCCTTCGGCATTGGCCAGACCAATGCGCTTGGGCACAAGCTCGCCAATCACGATGGACACGAAGGCAACCGCAACGGTGATGATGACCGGTGCCAGTCCGCGCGCGATGGCAGAGAGCGGCGCGATGCCAAAGCTCATGAGCCACGTGGCGAGCGGGTCGGACAGGCTCGTCGAAGCAACGGCGGACGAGGCAAAGCCCACGAGCGTGATGGCGACCTGGATGGTGGCGAGCAGCTGGTCGGAGTCGGCAGCCAGCTTAACGGCACGCTCGGCGCGTTTGTCGCCTTCCTCGGCCTCGTGCTCCAGCACGGCGCGCTTTGCCGTGGTGAGCGCCATCTCGGACATAGAGAAGTAGCCGTTGATGAGGGTCAAAACGAGGGTGGTGATAAGGGAGATGGTTATGTCCATCGGGAGTTTCTCGAACCTCCAAGATTCGGGACGTTAGGTAGTAAGCGTAGATAACGGATAGGGCAGTTGCGTCCGGCGGCCGCTTGGATGGGTCCGCAGGCACAGACGTGATCGCTAGATTACGAAGAGGATCACCGCCATGAACTGGAAGATACTGCCGGCGAGCACCCACAAGTGAAACACACTGTGCAGGTAGCGCACGTTTTTAGCGATGTAGAACGGCACGCCCACGGTGTAGCACACGCCGCCGACAGCGAGCAGGGCAAGTGCCACGGGGTTGAGCAGCGACACGAGCTCGGGCAGCTTAAAGACAACGAGCCAGCCCATCAGCAGGTAGACCAGGCCGCTTACCCAGTGCGGTTGACGCTCGCGCATAAAGCACTCGAGGGCGATGCCGATAATGGCGATGGCCCATACGGCAAAGAACAGCATAGGGCCGCCGTCGTTTGCCAGTGTGATGAGGCAAAACGGCGTATAGCTGCCGGCTATGAGCAGGTAGATGCAGCTGTGGTCGATGATGCGAAACACGCGCTTGGCGCGCGCGGGCTGAATCGCGTGGTAGAGCGTAGAGGCTAGGTATTCGAGGATAATACTGACACCATAGACAATCGCCGCGGCCATGTGGGCTGGGCCTCCGCCGCGAAGAGCGGCAAATACGATCAGGAGCACCAGGCCCGCGATGCCCAGCAGGCAACCGACACCATGGGTGACGGAGTTCATGATCTCCTCACCCACCGTGTAATGTGGAACGGCCGCGGCCTTGGGTCGCGGCTTGGAACTGTCGCTCGAATCGGACATGCCGGTTACATCCTCCAAGTAAATAGTTCTCAACACTATATCAAAGCGTCTGGGTACGTGCGAAATTTGCACCATACGTGACCCCTTGTTTACCCATTCTTTGCTTGTTGACGCATCAACGGCGAACAATCATGGTTGATTACAGCGCTGGAGGACCGTTTTGGCTCCCGCCTTCGGAAGTATGCGGCAAAATCTGGAACTTCCGGCCAGACCGCAGTTTTACCAACAATTTATCAGGGGTTTTATTGCCAAAAAATGTCGTGTGCTCGGCGGTCTCGAAATTTGCCGCATACTTCCGGAAAACCGCCCGCGAGCGCTGTACTCACGGGCGGCTTTTACTAAATGACAAGCTAGGACATATGCAGCCACACAGCCTAACTATTTTTGGAGGCGCGATGCCCGGCCGGTCGTCTTGCGGGTCGTGGACCATGTACCAACTGTTTTTGTAATGGCGAATCTCGCGGGCAGTGTCGTTTTTGAGAACCACACGACAAGATTCGCAAACATGGTCGTTTCCCATCGCCCAGGAGCGCGGAGTGTACGATTCGATCTCTTTGAATGGATAGACGGCGCCGTCGTACCACTTGATGCCCCAGGGGACGTACTCGCCGTCGGGACGGCATTCGACCAGGGCCGTGACTAGGCGGATGGTTTTAGCGTCTGCGGACAAAGGCACCTCCCGTGCAATACGAACTTGTGTTCTATTATTGCAAGGGAGGCTTGTTGGGGCTGCGGGTTCTTCGGCGTACCGCGGTAATCTGGAGGTCCTGAATCAGATCAGGCAGGGAATGGTTACGCGAAGCTAGACCGAAGAAATTCACAAGGTATCGGTGATAAGGTCATCACCGGCTCTAGTCAATAGTGCTTGCGATCTCCTTCGACCATAGGGCACTCTTCTTGATGACACGACGTTGTGTCTCGAAATCGATATAGAAAAGGCCGTAGCGTTTGTTGTATCCATTCGACCAAGAGAATTGATCCTGGAGAGACCAAACGAAATAACCTCTCACGTCTACGCCGTCTTCACGAGCTTTCAGGAGAGCATCCAAATGCTGATCGATGAAGTCGATCCTATCATCGTCATCGACGAAAGCGCCGGCTGCGTCCAACACGTCTTTGCTGCCAAGGCCGTTTTCCGTAATGTAAATTGCGGGATGAGCGGGATAGTTCGCATCGACCTGTCGAAGAATGTCGTACAGACCTTGCGGGTAGATATTCCAATCCCAGTCGGTCGTCGGAACATCAGGGTTCTTGACAAGTTCCGCAATGCCCTTCATGCGGAGGGTCGTCGTTCCCTTTTCGCCGGTCGCGTTGTACTTGGAACGATTTTCACCTGCATAGGCCTGTACGAACTGCGGCTGATAGTAATTGATACCGAGGTAGTCGTTGAGACCAACAGCCGCCTGCATCTCATCGTAATCTCCGTCTTCTACTGAGAACGAAGCCTCCTGCACCCCACATATCTCCTCAATGAGCGCGCTGGTGCGATCCGTGAGTTTGCCGAAGAACGTTAAATCAAGCAGGAACCTATTCAGATAGGCATCCCAAAGCTCGGCGGCATGTCGGTTGTCGGGTGTATCAACGATTGGATACACGGGCTTAAGCGCGTGTATGACTCCAATGCGTCCTCGATGTCCGCCTTCCTTGAAAGCCTTGACAACGCGAGCGTGGGCAAGCGCCATGTTATGCATAGCTTGGAAAGACGACGAGAAATTGAACAGATCGGCTGGGGGGAATTCAGCTACAACATATTGGAAAAACGCCAGGCTAATCGGTTCATTGATCGTGAACCACTGGGAGACCTCTGTGAACTCCTCGAAGCAGAACTGTGCGTAGTTTACGAAGGAATCGATATTGGCGCGATTCAGCCAATCTCCCCGACTGAACATTCCGATTGGGGAATCGAGGTGATGTAGCGTTACGTACGGCTCGATTCCATGTTTGCGGCATTCAGCGAACAACTCGTGATAATACTTGACGCCCACGGGATTCGGGTCACCATCAGTATTCGGAAACACGCGTGCCCAGGAAATCGAGATGCGCAGCGCCTTGATGCCATGCTCGGCAGCGAGGCGGATGTCTTCTGGGTATCGGTGATAGAAGTCGCTTGCGGGATCAGGCAGGAAACGGCCCTTCGAAACGAGAAAATCGTCCCACATGGTCTTCCCCATGCCGTCTTTGCCCGTCGACCCCTCTACCTGGTAGGCGGCAGTGGCGGCCCCCCATACAAACCCCTCGGGCAACCGCTTGACGCGCTTGAGCAGCGTCATCGTTCATCTCCTCCATCCTCAAGGAACAAGCTGGCACCGTTTGTCTCGATCACTTTCCGATACCAGTAAAAGCTCTTCTTCTTGGTGCGATCGTAGGTACCTTTTCCGTCATCATCTAGATCGACATAGATGAAGCCGTAGCGCTTTGACATCTGATTCGTCGACGTCGACACGACGTCTATGCAACCCCATGAGGTGTATCCCATGACCTCGACGCCATCGTCAATCGCCTCCGCGATAGCCCGGATATGACGGCGGAAATAATCGATGCGGTAGTCGTCGTTGATGGAGCCGTCCTCCTCGACAACGTCACGGGCACCCAGGCCGTTCTCGACTATGAACAGCGGCTTTTGGTACCGATCGTACATATCGACAAGGGCGTAGCGCAGGCCATCGGGATCGATCTGCCAACCCCATTCGGAAACATCGAGATAGGGGTTCTTAACGCCCGTAGCCAGATTGCCGCATACCTTTTCTCGGTCATCCGCATCAACAGAATCGACGAGCGACATGTAGTAGCTGAAGGAGACGAAGTCCGCCGGATAGCACCGCAGAATCTCTTCATCACCCTGCTCGAATCTGACATCGATGCCATGCTTGTCCCAGTAGTCGAATATGAATGCTGGATATGCTCCACGGGCCTGAACATCGGAGTAGAAGTAGTTCTCGCGATTCGATCTCTGGGAAAGCAACATGTTCTTAGGATTGCAATTCTCAGGATAGGTTAGGGTCCGCGTGATCATACATCCCATCAAGGCATCAGGATCGATCTCGTGTAGCTCTTTCGTCGCGAGTGCGGCTGCGACAAATTGATGGTGGACGGCTTGGTATATCACCTCTTCGAGGTTGGCATCGGCGAAACGGTCTGGAACGATCCCCGCGGTCACGTAAGGGTGCCTGAAAATCGAGTCGATCTCGTTGAACGTGATCCAATACTTCACAAGGCCCTTATATCGCTCGAAGCACACGCGCGCGAAACGGGCGAAAAGGTCGACAAGACGGCGGTCGTACCACCCTTGATAGTGGTCTGAAAGATACAGCGGCATATCATAATGATGGAGCGTTACAAGCGGCTCGATTCCATGTTCGCGCATTGTTTTGAACATGTCCTCGTAGAACGAAAGCCCGGCCTCGTTCGGCTCTTCCTCATTGCCCATGGGAAAGATTCGAGCCCATTGAATGGACACGCGCAGGCACTTGAAGCCCATCTCGGCGAATAGAGCGATGTCCTCGCGATAACGATGGTAAAAATCAATGCCGTGTCGTTTCGGATACATAAGCTCGTCATCCGTTTGCATCGCCTGGGCGATCTCCTCGGATGTAATTCCATGCTGGGCGCTGTAATCGCTTGGGTCGATGCCGGGTTTATAGCGGGAAACATCCGCGACGGTAGGGCCCTTGCCCCCTTCTCGCCAAGCGCCCTCGCATTGGCACCCGGCGATGGCGCCGCCCCAAAGGAAACCTTCGGGGAAGGGAGACTCGAGATGATGGAAAGCGATACTGGTGTCCATGGCTAATTGACTCCGCAGGTAGCGTCGACTTCTGCTTCCTCGAGGGCAGCAGCGTCCTGTTCTTTCTTCTTCTCCTGCTCCAGCTTGGCCTGGCGGTTGGAGATGAGCACAAATGGGACCCAAATCGCAGTCGTGACGGCGATGCAGATGATTTGCACCACAACACCCTGCCAACCGTGGCTGATGAAGGGAGAGATCAGAACAGGGAGACCCAAGGGCACGTCAACGGTATTGCACGGCAGGAATCCGATGTTCGTGGCGAACATGGCAATCGCGGTCGAGATGGGCGATGTGATGGCAAGGGGGATCGCGAACGTCGGATTAAGCACGACGGGCAGGCCGAAGTAGACGGGCTCGGGGATACCGCAAATGGTCGAGGGAAGTCCGAACTTCGCGACCTCACGATAATCGTCGCGTTTTGAGAACAGCATGATCGCGATGATGAGGGAAAGGATGCAGCCCGCTCCACCGGGGACCACGAAGTTCATCCAGAAGCCGTAGGTGACCGGCTGATCGGGCACTGCGCCAGAGCTGGCGGCAGCGATATTCGCCGCGATGGCGGCGGCCATCAGAGGATTGCGGATGGGCGAGATGACCAAGCCGCCGTGAATTCCCAACACCCAGAAGATCTGCGAGATGAGAACCACGAGAACGATACCGACAGGGCTCTGGAACATGATCTCCAGAGGGGTCTGCAGGAACGTATAGATAAAATCGTTTACATACGTACCCGTCAGGCTCTTGAATGCGATTCCGAAAATCGAGGAGCAGAGCAGCGTAATCAGAATCGGAAGCAGGACGTTGAAGGAAGTCGCGATCGCGGGAGGCACCGAGTCGGGCATCTTGATCTTGATGCGATCGATCTTCGTCAGCTTGCCGAACAGCTGAGAGTAGACGACGGCGCTGATCATGCCGATGAACAGCCCCTGAGCGCCCAAGATGCCCGTTACCAGTCCAGACACCGTCGTTCCATCGGGACCCGGTATGACGTTGGGCACCATGCTGATGTATGCTGCGATGCACACGATGCCCGTGATATGCTCGGGGACTTTGTCTCGGCGGGCGAGATTGGTCGCTACCAGGAAAATGATAGGAACCGTCATAAACGACATCGTGCAGTAATTCAGAAGCGTGAACGCCGGACCGAGAGCCGTCAGTGACGGAATCCACTGAGCGAGCCCACTTGTCGGTGATGCGATCAGGTTATTCAACAGTGATCCGAGAGAACCGACGATTACAAAAGGCAGAAAGGTTGTGAACGCGTTCTTTATGCTTGCGAGATACTTGTTGTCATCAACCTTTTCCGCAACAATAAGAATTGCATCCTCAAATTTGTGTGACATTGCCACAGAAAGCACCTTCTTTCACGAAATGGCGTGTTGCGTCCGCCGGTAGTGCCAGCTGCCGGCGGGTCATTTTTTTAGCTACTTGGACGACGCCACCAAATCCTCAGCTTGCTTGAGAACCGCCGCTCCGTCACAGCGTCCATAGGAGACGGGATCGATAACGCCAACCGGAGCACGCCCTTCAACAATCTTCGTCACTTTGCGTAAAATATGACGTACTTGTGGACCAAGCATCAAGACATCGAAATTACCCAGCTCATCGGAAATCTGGCCCTGCTCAACAGCCCAGATTTTATAGTCCTTACCCTGGGCCTTAGCAGCCTCCTGCATCTTGGTCACAACGAGTGATGTGCTCATTCCAGCACAGCAGGCAAGCATGATATTCATGTCTCTCTCCTTTGTTCTCACGCACTTGCGCACTTATGGACAAATGCTTAGTTAGTACCGTTCTTGTACAGATCGATGAATCGCTCGGCAAGATCGCTTGCGAGTATCGCCATCGTTAGATGGTCCTCTGCGTGCACCAAGATGATGTTCACCTCAACGGAGTTGCCGTTTGCTTCATCGCGTATAAGGTTGAACTGCACTTCATGGGCTGCATGCATCTCGTCCCGAGCCTCTTTAAGTTGGGCGTCGGCAGCTTCAAAATCGCCGTCGGCGGCAGAGTCGATCGCCATAAGGGCGGCAGACTTTGCGTTGCCGGCATGCAAGATAATCTGCATCGCATCCATATATTTATCCTCGTCCATTGTCCCTCCTCCTACAGATCGCAGTGTCCGTGCAATAGCTCCATCAGTGTCGAGAGACTCTGATGGCTGATCAGCGTGTCGATGTCGTGTTCACTGGTGAGCAGCTTGGCCGCGCGCTGATAAAAATCTTGGAGGTTTTTATCGCGCTTCTTGGATATGCTCAACAGAAAAACAACCTGGACATCATGAGTGTTCCAAGAAACAGGTTTATCAAGGATTCCGATGCATACGAACGTCTCATCCGTCACCGCCTCAAAGGGATGAGGAATGGCCACGCGATTTCCGAAAGATGTCTCAGCCAGTGATTCGCGCCTCAGTACCGAGGACTCAAATGAATCAGGGATTGGTTTAACGTCGGCGATTCGTTGACAGAGTTCAGAAATGACCTCTTCCTTGCTCTCGCAGTGCATGTGGGTGAAAAACAGATCCTCAGAAAAGAACGAGTCGATGACGTCATCCTGAATGCCACTGTTCAGGATGTGCTGAACGTTACCGATTTCACTCTCGTCGAGAAAAGCGCTCACGTGGAAGACAGGTATATCGAGCTTCTGTCGAATCGGCACAGTGGTAAAGACATAGTCGATATTGTGCAGGCTTGCCGCGTTGAGACTTCCGGCGTCACAGGTCCTAATCGTTCCGAGCATGCCTCCAAAAGCACTTCGGTATTGATACTCCAGCAGATGCGCGCTACCGGCACCCGATGCGCAAACAATCAGGATGTTCTTCTTGCTCTGTCCGTTTTTCTGTCGCTCAAGTGCGAGAGCGAACGCAAGGGCGATATACCCTATCTCCTCCTCAGAAGGTTTTTGCCGATACTTATCGACCAGCACGGAAGAGCTGTCCGACGCCATGGAATACGCCAATGGAAACCGTCTTTTTATATCGCCCAGCAGAGGATTGTCGAGATTCATATGGCACTTCAGTCGCACAGAAAGAGGAACGATATGGCGAGCCAGATTGAGGCACAGTTCGAAGTCTTCGCGAAAATCGAAACGGAATGATTCCCATACGCGCTCAATCATCTGGGCGGCAACACCCCAGGCTTCGCCTAAGATTTCGAAACCTTCATCATCCTTCCCGTCTGTATCGACAGTCTGTTTGCCAGCGAGATGAATTGCGATGTAGGCCACCTCTTCAACCGGCATCCCAATATCAAATTGAGCTGCCACTTTTCTCGCGATGGTCTCGGCTATGGCGTATTCGCGCCGCGTCTTAATATCCTTGATCTGAAGTTGTTCCATTGGCACATAGCAGTTGTTTCTTATGCGTTCGATTGCCACGGCGATATGAACAAGAAGATTCTGGTGTGCGACCGCATTGATATGGAATTCGTTTTGCTCAAGAGATTGATCGACACACTCTGCGATTTCAGCGAGGTCATCCCCGAAAGGAGCATCCATTGCAAGGCTTGCCAAACAAAGACGGTGCATAAACTCGGGACCGATGACTCGAATCCCGTGTCTTGGCTTTCTTTCGATCTGCAGCCCGAAACGGCCGATATAGTCCTCGGCGGCCTTGAGATCATTCGAAATCGTCACCCTTGAAACATATAAGGTGTCGGCAAGGCGGTCTAGTGTGACCCACCCGTTTCGATAGAGCAGTTCATTTAAAATGAAACGAATTCGACCCCTAGACGTGTCTGGCAGGGCATGGATACTATCAGCGTCGGCTTTGATAATCCCGTTGAACGCGTCGTTATCGCGAATCGATAACTCATATCCCTCGCCGCGTTTCATATCTATGCGCGCCGCATCATGGAAAAGCTGGTTCAGCTGAGAGATATACGTACGGATGGTACGAGTGCTCACCCCAAGTATCCGGGATAAATCACTTGCAGGAACCGACGGGCTACGCCTGAGCTCCTGAATGATGCACAACAACTTATCGTCCACGGTTCCTCCTCTCGCTATTGATAATAGGAAGGAACGTTACGCGATTCCACAAAGGATATTTCCTTCCAAACGGAAGATGTCCTTATGATTGAGTAGGCGTGTATGCAAGACAAAATGCCCAAGCAGCTCTCCAGCACGGCGCATCCAGTTATACGCCATACCCATGCTTTGCAAGAAAGCGCGCCACCAAATGCGCCCAACATAGGTGCCACCTTGTCGATATTCCCGGAAAGATGGATCGTCCCGGCTGGTAAACCTGATGCTTTATACGGTATGCGTCAGTATATCTAGCGCGCAACAACTTTCCGTGCATAGGCCGGCGGCACCCTGACACCATCCGGGAGATCTGACTGACGGACAGATATTGGGAATTGACATTCGGGGGCCACTTTTCGCGAGCCTTGTTATCGGCGAGGACCACGCGCCAGGATTCGCAAGCGCGATCGTTTCCCAACGCCCAGGAACGGGGTTTGTATGACTCGATTTCTTTGAAGGGATAGACAGTGCCGTCGTACCACTTGATGCCCCAGGGAGCGTATTCTCCGTCGGGGCGGCACTCCACGATGGCAGTGACCAAGCGGATTGATTTGGAATCTTTAGACAACAGGGCCTCCCGTGCTGTGCGAACTTATGTTCTATTATCGTACGGGAGGCCTGGCTTAGTCCTCGGGAAACTCGATGGGGTAGTGGGCGGCCAGGCTGCGGTACTTGCGGTAGAACCCCGACAGCAGGTCGGCCACGCGGTGGCGCTGCCTGTCCCTCGCCTCGGCCTTCGCGCCGAAACGCGAGCCGGGCGGCATGACCCTCGTCACCGCCGTGCCCTCCTGCGGCACGCCGCCGACCTCGAACGCCTCGCGCATGAGGTCGCGGATCTGCTAGGCCTTCAGCTTCTCGGCCTCGGTGATGCCCGACATCTCGTCCTCCATGGAGTCGGCCACGAACTTGCGCCAGTTGCGCTCGGACTCGGGCGCGGCCGAGTCGATGTCGAACTGAGCGTCCGCCTCTCCGAAACCGGCGATCTCGAGGAACCGCTCGATGAGTTCGGACTTGTCACGCAGCTCCGGCGATGCTGCCACCGAGAACATGATCCGCGCGGCGATCTCCGCCGTTCCTTCAACTGGGAAAACGGCGTCCCCGGGCCCCGGAAGGGACCGCGGGGGCGTTCGGCTAGGTGCGGGAACGGCCTATTTGCTCAATGTGTTCGGCTGAGACCGGAAATCAACCCTGACTATCAAAGTTCATTCATTCATCGTTCATGTGATGTGAAGCACAGCGACAGAAGCCGCTCGGGACAGTTTTCTGAGAATCGAATAAATCGCCGTTGTCGAGCGAGCGCCAGTTGGTTATCCACCGCTCGCGGTTCCAAACTGACCACTCGCAGTGAACGGCGGCAGCGCCGAAAAAATCTTTTTGAACCCTCGCGCGATGGCTCGTTTTAGCTGGAAAACTGGACTTTTTAGGCGAATATCGACATTTGCAGCTCTAACTGACCCTTTTTTCGAAAGTGTGGGGAAAATGTCGGGAACCCCGAGCAGACCGCACTTTTACCAACAATTTATCAGGGGTTTTGTTGCCAAAAACGCCTTGTGGTCGGCGGTATTCGATTTTCCCCGCACTTCCGAAAAGCCGCCCGTGAGCGCTGTGCTCGCGGGCGGCTTTTGCCCGAATTACTCCACAAAGGCGCTTGTATTGTCCAATAGCTAGGCGCTATTTGACCTCGATAAGCTCGTACTTGCTCGTGCCCAGGCCGATCTTCTCGGCGTGCGCGATGCACGCGCGCCAGTCGGTGTCGGGATGCGTGATGCAGAAGGGGTCACGCGCCTGCTCGCCCTCCAGATGCTCGTGGTTATGCTCCATTTTGGCCGCGCTATCGGTGAGCTCGGTGTTGGGCAGCGGCTCGGACGCCATGACGGCGTCGGCGCAGGCCTGGTCGATGGCGACCGGGTCGAAGCTCGCGAACATGCCGATATCGTTGACGATAGGCGTATCGTTTTCGGGATGGCAATCACAGTTGGGGCTGATATCCATGGCAAGCGAGATGTGGAAGCTCGGGCGGCCGTCGACGACGGCCTTGGTGTACTCGGCGATCTTGCAGTTGAGCACGTCGGCCGCGGCGTCATAGACGGGCTTGATGGCGTCCTGGTTGCACACGCCGATGCAGCGTCCGCAGCCCACGCAGCGATTGTGGTCGATGGCAGCCACGTGCACCGTGCGAGTAGCGCCGCTGGCAAGCTCGCGCTCGCGGGTGTCGTCGAACGAGATAGCGTTGTGCGCGCAGATCTTTTCGCAGGCACGGCAGCCAATGCAGTGCTCGGTCGCGACGTTCGGCTTGCCGGCGGCATGCTGCTCCATCTTGCCGGCACGGCTGCCGCCTCCCATGCCCAGGTTCTTCATGGCGCCGCCAAAACCGGCCTGCTCATGGCCCTTAAAGTGGGTGAGGCTGATCACGATATCGGCATCCATGAGCGCCTGGCCGATCTTGGCCTCGCGCACGTACTCTCCGCCCTCGACCGGGACGAGCGCCTCGTCGGTACCCTTGAGGCCGTCGGCGATGATGATCTGGCAACCCGTGGCATACGGGGTAAAGCCGTTCTGATAAGCGGTGTCGATGTGCTCGAGCGCGTTTTTGCGGCTACCGACATAGAGTGTGTTGCAGTCGGTGAGGAAGGGCTTGCCGCCCAGCTCCTTCACGACATCCGCGACGGCGCGGGCGTAGTTGGGGCGCAAAAAGCTCAGGTTGCCCAGCTCGCCAAAGTGAATCTTGATAGCGACGAACTTGTTCTCAAAGTCGATCTGCTCAATACCGGCGCGGCGGATGAGGCGCTTGAGCTTGTCGAGCTGGCTCTCGCGAGCATGCGTGCGCAGGTTGGTGAAGTACACCTTAGCGGGTGCTGCGGGTGCAGTTGCGGTCATAGATCTATCCCCTCGGTCTATATGGCGTTACAGACATAGAGGATGGTACCCGTTAAAGCGGGGTCAATGTCAAGTACGGCGCCTAGTCATTGGGGACAGACTTAAATGACCGAAACCACTCATTGGGGACGGACTTAAATGAGTGCCTCGCCACCTGGAAGCTAGGGACGTTCCTTTCCTGCCGGCAGCCAGGGACAGTCCTTTCCAGCTGGCTGGCGAGCCGGCGAATCGGCAAAGACTGTTCCCCGTGACTAGTCGTTTAAGAACGTCCCCAATGACTAGGTAGCTAGGCGTGGGATTTGGCGCGTGCGAGGGCTAGGCCTACGGCAGCGATGGCCGCGGCAAAGAGCACCGTGACGCCCAGATCGCAGGCGATGTCTCCCAGCACGGCGGACGTCAGGTCCGCGGCGAGCGCCTTGCCGATCGCGTCGTTCACCCAATATGTCGGCACAAAGTGCGCTACGGTCTGCACGGACGGGCCCATCAGCGACAGCGGCATCCAGGCGCCGCCCAAAAACGTCATGAGCATGCCAAGCAGGTTGCCCACACCGTTGAGCAGCTCCTCGCGCGCGCCCAGGCTCGACAACGCAAAGCCAACGGCCAGCGGCGTGCACGCCAGGGCAAACGTCGCCGCTAGCGCCAGACACACGCGGTCCACGCCGACCTCGGCGACCGCGCCGGCAAAGCCCACGACGCCCATCATGCTCGACACAAACCAGATGCAGACGGTGATCACGGCAGCGGCCGCAAACACGGCAAGGGAGCGCTGGCGCTCGGAGATTGGGCCGGCCTCCATGCGGCGCACGCGCTCGGGTTCGTTCATGCCCGAGAACACCAGCCCCACCGACACGATGACCGACGAGATAATCGCGTACGCGCCAAAGTTGAAATACGACTCAAGCGTGGCGGCGGCTGTCGAGCCGACCTTGACCTGCTCGATCTCGACCTCCGCGCGCTTGGCGGCGGCATGCTCGGCGGCCTTGGCGACGTCACCGTCGGAGGCAGTAGGATCAAGTGCGGCCGTAGCGCCCGCGAGCGAAATCCAGCGCGAGGCCTCGGCAGACGAAAGCGCCGCCGCCATGGTGCCGGCACCGTAGGTCACATCGAGCTTGGGCAGGGACTCCCCCGCACGGGCGGCTGCAACGAGGTCGCCCTCAAACCCCTCCGGGATAAAGAACACGCAGTCGGCGCTGCCCTTGGCACTGTTGCTCTTGGAGAGCGCGTCCGCAAGGTCGTAGGTGTCGTCACCAACGCCCGTGACCAGGTCAAAGCGCGAGCCCAGGTGCTTGGTAAGCGCACGCGAAAGGTCGCTGTCGTCGCGGTCGACCACGATCACGTTGGTGTCGTAGGGCTCGTACTCGGTGAGCTGCGACGAGTTCCAGCTCACCGATGCCGCGATGAATACGCCCATGAGCGAGATGAACACCGTATAGATGAGCAGGTAGAACGGGTGCGCCAGCGCCATGCGAAGCGCAGTCTTAAAGGTGCTCATAGCGGCTCCTTCCAAAGATCAGCGTGGCGGCGGCAACGAACAGCAACGCCATAAGGACCAGCGCGCCAGCGCGAACGGCAAAGGGGCCCAGGTCCTCAAAGAAATACAGGCGGTTGAACATGTCGCAGATAAGCTTGACGGGGTTGAGCCAGCACTCGGCCGGACAGGCGCGGGCGACGTCGTCGGCAAGCGCCATCGCCGGCTCGCCGTAGAGGCCGGCGAACAGGGCGCACGTGGTGGCGAAGCCCGTGAGGATGCCCGACTTGGATGCCTTGCCGCCCTTAACGGGAAGCGTGCCCACAAAGAGCCCCAGGCCCGTCGCGGCAAGCGCGGAGGCAGCGCCACCCACCAGGCAGAGCCCCTCGCGCCCGCCAAAGCCGACGCCCACGACCAGGCGCACGTAGCCGATCGCGATCGTCATCGAGGCAAAGGAAACCAACCACGAGCCCACAAAGATGCCGGCCAGCGACGCCGTCTTGGAAAGGCCGCCCACGCAGCGACGCGCACCAAGACCAGACAGATTGGGCTGCAGGTCGACGACGCTCAAGGCAGCAAACTCGGCAGACATCATCGCGACCAGGCCAAAGAGCGCGTAGTAGTAGATGACCGTGCCATCGGGCGTGGCACGCGTCAGGCTCACACGGCGAGTGCCGCCCTCAAGCGACAGGGCGCGCGCAACCGCCTCCGGGTCGGTGAGCGCCGCCTGGTTGTCTTGGGCAATCTGGCGCATGAGCTCGGCATTTTGCGTATACGAGCTTGCCACCGTCTCCAGGATGCTGCGGTCGGTGAGCACCGACGTCGCACGCGAGCTGTCATAGCTCGAAAGCAATGTGAGTTTGGGCGTGCCCGCGGCATCGACCGCATAGATGCCCGCGACCTCGCCAGCCTTAAGCGCACGGTTCGCATCGACTGCGTCGTCGAACTCGTGGATCTCGAGCAGTTGGTCGTCGCCTTCCTTGGCAAGCGACGTCGCCACGTCCTTAAAGGTTGAGGCGCCCCAGGCCTCATCCGCCACGACGGCCACCGGCACCGGGTCGACCGTGCCGTCGGAGTTCAGGTTCGCAAACATAAACATGAACATCGTGGAAAGCGCGACGGGAAAGATCGCGCCCCAAACCCACGTGCTCGGCCGGCGCAGCAGCGTCTTGACCGTGATAATAATGGTGTTGAACATGGCCGCCCCCTAGTCGCGCAGCTCGCGGCCGGTGATCTCGAGGAACACGTCGTTGAGGGTCGGCGGCTCGCTCCACACGCGGCCGAGCGCAACGTCGGCAGCGCGCAGCGTGTCGAGGATGTCGACCAGATTGTGCGGGCTCGCTTCGCAGGTGCAGACGAGCTCGCCGCCGGACAGCTCGACGCTGAGCACGTGCTCGAGGGCGCGCAGTCGCTCGACCGTGGCGAGATCGACGGCGCCGACCTCGACGGTCACGCGCTCACCCATCTGAATCATGCGCTTGAGCTCGTCGTTGGTGCCCTGCGCCAGCACGCGCCCACCGTCCATGATCATGATGCGGCTGCAGATCTGCTCGACTTCCTCCATGTAATGGCTGGTATACACCACCGTGGCGCCTTCGTCGCGCAGGCGGCAGATGCCCTCCAGGATGGCGTTGCGGCTCTGCGGGTCGACCGCCACCGTGGGCTCGTCGAAGAAGATGAGCTCGGGCTTGTGCGCGACGCCGCAGGCGATGTTGAGGCGACGCGCCAGACCGCCCGAGAGCTTGCCGGGGCGAAACTTGGCAAAGTCGCCCAGCCCGACAAAGTCGATGGCCTCGTCGACCAGCTCGCGACGGCGCTTGCGGTCGTTGACGTAGAGGCTGCAGAAATAGTCGATGTTCTCGCGCACCGTGAGCTCGTCGAACACCGCCACCTGCTGCGGCACCACGCCGATGCGGCGCTTGAGGTCGTAGCGGGCGGGCGTCATGGGCTCGCCGAACAACTCGATGGTGCCTTTGTCGTAGGCGAGCAGCTGCAGAATGCAGTTGATGGACGTAGTCTTGCCCGAGCCGTTGGGGCCCAGCAGGCCAAAGATCTCGCCGGGGGCGATGCTCAGGTTAAAGTGGTCGAGCGCGATAAGATCGTCATAGCGCTTGACGAGGTTTTCGACGTGGACGATGTCTGTCATGAGGTGGCCCTTCCGTTGATTTCGGCCCGGTACGATTGCATCATCGCAGGTGCGGGCGGCGCGCACCAGTGAGCTTTGTCACGAGTGCGGCGGGGGCGGGCGGGAGGAATGTCACGGTTGCGGCACCTGAGCAATCGTCGCGCGCACCATCGCGTACAATACCCGTATGAACAGGCTTTTCGACAAATCGATCGTGCTGGCGTGCTGTATTGCGGCCGCCATGGGTCTTGCTGTGGACGCTCGCCTGGTCGCGGCGTTTTGCCTTGGCGTTATTGCCACCTCGCTGGCCGAGATGGCGCAGGACAAACGCACGCGCCGTGCAAGCGAGGCAGCGAGATACGCTTACATTATGGTGACCGTCTTTGTGCCGTCGTTTGTGCCGTTTACGCCCCTCGCCCTCTATGACATCGCGCGATACGTGCGCCGTGAACACGTTTGGGTCGCGCTGGGCGCCGGCGCCATCTTTGTCTGCGCACTCGTCGCATATGCCCACGCTGGCGCGCTTCCCACCCGTGCGCTGCTGTTGACCGCCATCCTTTCAGTCGCCGCCACCTTGCTGTCTCTGCGCACCGCTCAGCTGGAGCGCGAGCAGGAGCGCATGCGTCGCACCCGCGACGAGCTGCAGGAGCGAGCCCTCGCGCTCGAGGCGCGCAACCGCGACCTTGCCGACTGCCAGGACTACGAGGTCGAGCTCGCAACGCTCGCCGAGCGCGCCCGCATCGCACGCGAGATCCACGATAACGTGGGGCACCAGCTCACGCGCGCCTCGCTGCAAACCGAGGCCCTACGCGTGGTCCACGCCAACGAGCCCGGCGTCGCCGCCGACTTCGCTGACGTCAAGCGCACCGTGGACGAAGCGCTTCAGCTCGTGCGCTCGAGCGTCCACGCGCTCAACGACAACGCGGCGAATCTCTCCGTACAGCTCGAGCGCATCGTGGAGGGCGCGCGCTCAGATGGCGGGCCGCAGATTGAACTTGAGGTTTTGGCCGAGCATGCGCCCGCAAATGTCGCCAACTGCTTTGCGGCGGTCCTGCGCGAGGCGCTTTCCAACGCCATACGCCATGCTTGCGCCCATACTGTCACCGTACGATGCATGGAGCATCCGTCGTTTTACCAGCTCATCGTTACCGACGATGGCGCAG
This sequence comes from Collinsella sp. HCP3S3_E5, assembly GCF_052067635.1. Classification (NCBI taxonomy): domain Bacteria; kingdom Bacillati; phylum Actinomycetota; class Coriobacteriia; order Coriobacteriales; family Coriobacteriaceae; genus Collinsella; species Collinsella sp. HCP3S3_E5. The sequence continues at coordinate 57,030 of NZ_JBQHQF010000011.1, forward strand.
GCGGGGCTCAAGCAAGCGGCCGCAACGTCACAGGAGGCATGGGGCTCGGCTCCATGCGCGAGCGCGTCGAGGCGCTTGGCGGCACCTTCACCGCCGGCCCACGCGCCGGCGCCGGCGGCTGGCGTGTGTTTGCCACCGTTCCTAAACAGCAAGGAGATGAGGGCCGATGAGGCTCATCGTTGTCGACGACGACCGCTTGGTGGTCGATTCGCTCAAGATAATCCTGGGCGCCCAGCCGCAGATCGAGGTGGTGGGTACCGGCGCCGACGGCAACGACGCAGTGGCTCTTTATGCCGAACACGCACCCGATATCGCGCTGCTCGACATTCAGATGCCGGGGCGCGACGGACTTTCGGCGGCCCGCGAGATCCTTGAGCGCGACCCTGCGGCGCGCGTGGTGTTTCTGACGACATTCTCGGATGATGAGTACATTGTGTCGGCGCTCAAACTGGGTGCCCGCGGCTACCTGATCAAAACCGATGTCGCCGCCATCCCGCCGGCGTTGGCGCAGGTCATGGACGGTAAACGCGTGCTCGAGGGTAAGGCGATCGAGGATATCAACTTTGATGGGGCGGGCGTCGAGGTGGGCACGACCCGCCGGCCCGCGGCCTTCGTCAGCCTGACCGACCGCGAGTTCGAGGTCGCCGAGCTCATTGCCCGCGGCCTCGATAACAAGGAGATTGCCGCCACCGCCTATATGGGCGAAGGCACCGTGCGAAACCACATCAGCTCAATCCTGGCCAAAATGGGCCTGCGCAACCGCACGCAGATCGCCATCGCCTACCTGCGAGGGTAATTGCCCGAAGACCGACCGCCCCGGCATAACAAAATGTCTGCTACCTGTTTAATGCCATTTCAAAACTATGCCGGTTTACGGGGCCAAACTCAGGACCCCCATCCATACCCGCTTTTTCTGTAAAATGACGGCTCGTCTACCTGCGGTTTTATTTTCACGAATATCAGCATGGTTGGGGACTCGTGACTCAGCCCCGTAAACCGGCCTAGTTTTGTCCGAGCGGCCACGTCAAGTGTCTCCGCAAGCCGCTTCAAGCCAAAAATGATCCGTTTTCCTCCGTCCCCAAGGGATCAGCCGGAACCGCTCCACGAAATCGGCCCATCTACTACGTTTAACTCGATACCCCTGACCATACCTTCGTTTTGAGCAAAACCGCAGGCGTTCTACCTGCGGTTTTGTTTTCGCGCTTTTTGACATGGTTGGGGGTAAGGGACTAAACGTAGTAGATGGGCCGGTTTCGTGGCGAGCCCTCCTCGCCTACGCACAAAAGCGCCGCCACGGAGGAGGGAGATGCCTCCGTGGCGGCTGGGGGTGGGGGGTGGGGCTATGTTCTGGCTCCCCGCCGGCCGCCCGGGGCCTTTTGGCCCCGGGCGCCGCCAGCGTGCCTAGCGTTTACGGATACCCCAGACCAGGGCTCCGACGCCGGCCATGGCGATAACAAACGCCATGAGCAGTGCGGCGGCCTGCTGGTCACCCGTGGTGGGCAGGAAACCCTTGACCGTCTTGACGATGTTCGTCACGGTCTTGGGCGTGCCGGGATCGGGCGTCGGCACGGGCGTCTCGGGCTTCTTGTACGTGTTGTTGAACACGATACCCTCGACGCTCTTATCGCCCTTGGCAAAGGCGACATTCGCCTTGAGGTTGCCCTCGCCGTCGTCGACCACGTTGACGGTCGCGGTAAAGACGGACTTGTCGTAGGTCATACCGGCCTCGTCGCCCTTGACCTCGCTGATGGTATAGACGTACGTACCGGGCTCGTCGTACTCGAACTTGTCGAAGTTGATCTTGCCGTCGGCATCGTTGGTGACGGTGGACTCGATGTCCTCGCCAACGAGCTTAAAGCTAAACTCGTCCTTCTTGAGCTCGCGTCCCTCGAGCACCTTGATGGCGCCGATGGAAACCTGCGTGGGCATGGCGTGGTACTTGTTGGTAAAGCCAGCCGACTCAGTAGTTCCCTCGAGCTTGTGCGTCGCGGTCAGCGTGCCGTCGCCGTTGTCGGAGACGGTGGTCACGACGGTGTAGGTCGTGCCGTCATAGGTGACGCCCTTGTACAGGCCGAGCGCGTTGGGGCAAGCCTCGCGCAGCGTGTACGTGTGCGTGCCGGGTGCCTCGTAGCGGATCGGGCTCAGCGTAACGTTGCCGTTGGCGTCGTTGGTGCCGGTCGCGACAACCACGCCGTCCTCGAGCAGATCAAACGTGAACTCGCCTGCTGCAAGGTCGCGTCCGGTTAGGCGCTTGACCGTCTTGACCTGATCGGTCACCACAGAATCGGTAGGCGTCACGCTGTAGGTGTTGGTGAACGTGAAGGCAGCACCGTCGTCACCCTCGCGCACGACCTTCAGATGTCCGGCACCGTCGTCAGTCACGGTGTAGGAAACCTTACGCGTGGCGTTGGCGTCGTTAGTCACGCCAGGGGCGCTACCGGACTCGGTCACCGTGTAGGCAAAGGTGTGCGAGCGCGGGGCGGTGGGGGCTGCGGGCTCGGACTCGCCGCCGGACTCGTCGGCATTGGCGTCAGCGTCGGCGTCGGCCTCTTCAGCCTCTGCCTCGTCGGCCTCGACTTCGTCAGCTTCGTCTGCCTCGGCCTTATCGGCCGCATCGTCCGTCACGCCCAAGGCGCGGTTGAGGTCCTCGAGCGTAAAGTGGATATTGCCAAAGTCCACGTTGCCGGCCGCGTCGTTGGTTGCGGTCGTGCGCTCGGGCATCGGGGCGCCCGCCTCATCGGCGGTCACGGTAAAGGTGAACTTACCCGTGATATCGGCCGGGGTCAGGCCCTCGGCAGCCTGGAGCTTCTTGGCGCCGGCGAGCGTGGCGTCAACGGCATCGGCGCCGTAGACGTTCTCGAACACGGGCTCGGTGCCACCGTAGTCAGGCTTCGCCGTCAGAGTGCCGTCGCCGTTGTCGACGACGATGACCTTAAAGCTAAAGCTCGACTTCGCGGCAGTAATACCCTTTGCTGCGAGCGGGGACGTGTACTCAAACGCCGTGTAGTTGATAGTCCACGCAAGCTTGGCATCCGTGTCGGTACGGATGGCGCGTCCGGCGCTCACCAAATCGGCGAGCATCTCAGTCGTGTAATGCAGCGTGCCAAAGCTCACCTGGCCGTTGATGTTGGTCGCCACAGTGCCGTCAATGGCTTCCGTCTCGCCCGCATAGGCGATGCCAAAGTAGAACTCGCCGTTGGCCAGCGGACGACCGGTCAGGGTCTTGGTGGCGACAATCTGCGCAAGCTCGCCGCCCGGGTTATCGGTCGATGCGTGGTAGCTGTTGGCGAACGAGACCAAGGCGCTCTCGACCTTATTCTCGCCGCTCTTGTGGACCGCCACAGGCGTGCCATTGGGTCCGCCAGAAACGGTCGTCGTAGCGGTGAGCGCGCCGGCACCATCGTCGGCGATAGCGATCGTCACGGTGCGCTCGGCGTCATCGTAGGTGTAACCGGGCTTGCCGTCGTTCTTCTCGGCCACGGTGTACGTAAAGGTCTTGCCCGCGTCAGCCTGCGTAAACTTGACCTCATGGCCAGCCAGGATGTCGATCAGACCAACCGTTGCCTCTGCCGTTGCAGGGGACTTGTACACGTTGGCGCCCTCGTGCAGGCCGAGCGCGATGGCCGAAGCCTCGTCGGCAGGCGTCACGGTAAAGGTGAACTGGCCCTCGGTCATGGGACGTCCGGAGAGGGTCTTGCTGAGCTTGAGGCCGCCGGCCGCGGCGTAATCGAGCTCAGTACGGTACGCGTTGGTGAAGCGGCCGCTTTCCTTCTTGGTGACGTTGGCGGTCAGGGTGCCGTCGCCGTTCTCGGTCACGGTCACTTCGGCAGTTGCGACATGCGCGTCATACGTCATACCGGCCGCGCTTCCCGCGTTCTCGCGGATCTCGTACTTGTAGGTTCCGGCAGCCGTGTAGTGGATCTTGCCGAACTTGATGGCGGCGATACCTTCGTTGTCCGCATCCTGCTTGGTCACGGTTACGGTTGCCGGGTCGGGCAGTGGGGTGCCCTCGGGGGCCGTGATGGTAAAGCTGAACTTGTCTGCATCCGTCCAGTCGCGACCGTCGATGGCCTTGCTCAGGCCAAAGTCGAGCTCTGTGTCGAGCGGGGTCACGCTGTAGGTGTTCTTGAACTCGACGGGCTCGTCGTCCTTCAGGACGTGCTCGGCCTTGAGCGTACCGTCGCCGTTGTCCGTGATGGTGGTCTCGATGGTGAACTTGGCGTCGCTGTAAGTGACGCCCTTGCTGGTGGTTCCGCCGTTGACCTCGCGCAGTGTGTAGGTGTGCTTGCCGGGCTTGTCGTACTTCACGGCGTTCATCGTGATCTTGCCTTCGGCATTGTTGGTGCCGGTGGCGACGACCTTGGCGTCCTCGCCCTCGCCCTCGACGAGCTCGAATCTAAACTCGCCAGCCTTGAGGTCGCGTCCGGTCAGGACCTTGGTCGCGGCGATCTGGTCGGTGACGCTCGTCTTGACAGGCGTCACGCTGTAGGTATTGGTGAACGTAAATGCCACATCGCCGTCCGGCTTGCGGGACACCCTCAGAGTACCCTCGCCGTCATCAGTCACGGTGAAGGAAACCGTACGCGAAGTCTCGACGTCGTTGGTCACGCCAGCGACCTCACCGGACTCGGTCACGGTGTAGGTAAAGGTGTGCTCGCGCTTCTCGGGCTTCTCGCCCAGAGCCTTGTTAAGGTCGTCGAGCGTAAAGGTGATCTTGCCAAAGTCGACCTTGCCCTTGGCATCATTGGTCACGCTCGCGTTCGCGGGCATGGGTGCGCCCTCTTCACCGGTCACGGTAAAGGTGAACTTGCCGGCAATGTCAGCCGGGGTCAAGCCATCAGGAACCTGCAGATTCTTCTTGCCCACAAGCGATGCCTCGACAGGCGCGGCAGTGTAGGTGTTCACAAACTCGTTGCCGGCATCGCCGTAGACAGCCGTCGCCGTCAGGGTACCATCGCCGTTGTCGACAACGGTTACACATGCGTCAATTGCCGACACGGTGGCGCTCACGCCCGCAGGCAGCTTTCCGGTCTGCTCGGCAGCAATGTAGCGAATGGTCCACGTGGGCTTGTCGGAGCTAGCATCAACCGACGCCTTGCCCTCCTCGACCAGCTTGGCAAGCGACTCGGTCGTGTACGTCAGCGGCCCGAACTCAACCTTGCCACCCTTGTTGGTTGCATCCAGCAGAACCTCGTCGTGCCCCGCATAGCTCAGCGCAAACTTAAATTCGTCATCGGCCATCGGGCGCCCCGTGAGCGTCTTGGTTGCCTCAAGGGTCAGCGGGGTTTCCGTCTTGGCGCTATAGGTGTTCTTGAACTCGGTCTTGCCCGAGATCTTTTCAACGTCAGCCTTAAGCCCACCCGTGGCCTTAACCGCCACGGTCACCTTGAACGTGGCAACGTTCTCGCTGTAGGTGATGCCACCGGCGCCGCCCTTGACCTCGCGGACCTCATAGGTGTACTCGCCCGGCTTGTTGCAGGTGATCTCGCCGAAGTCGATAGCTGCCTTGCCATTGTCGTCCAGGTCGTCATTGGTCACGGTCGCGGTCGCGTGTGCAGGCATCGGGGCGTCATTCTCGGACGTTGCGGAGAGTTCAAACTTAAACTCGTCCGCATCCGTCCAATCGCGGCCCTCGAGCACCTTGGTCAGGCCAAAGCTGGCCTTGGTATCCACCGTTGTCGGCGTCACGTTAAAGCTGATCTTGCCGTTGTTGCCCAGGTAGGAATTGACATGCGTCGCGGTCGCCTTGGCGGACACGTTGTTCCACTTGGGATTGAGAACGTCAGTCGCGGTACCGGTGCTGTTGCTCTTCTTGGTGGTATGGAGCTCGTCGATAAAGGCCAGACGCGCGGTTCCCACGCTAAACGAAAGGTTGTCGTCCTCGTCGTGAACTATGGCGCCGTCAAGCTTCGCAGCGTCGCCGCCGATAAACTCGATGACGGCAAAGGCGGGCTTGGCCTCGCCGTTTTCGCCCTTTGCCTCAAACTCGTCCTTGTAGTAATAGATGTCGTCGGCAGCCAGCGAATCCTTCGCAGGCTGCGTGCAATCCTCGTCCACATAAATGGGAGTCTGCTTCTGGAAATAGTAATAGCGGTTGGTGTCGGCAGGCTCAAAGTTTGCGATCGTATCGCCCAGCGCGCCAGCATTCCACTTGTTCGCGTAGAAGTTAACGGTCTTGGAACCGTTCTCCGCGGTGGTCGTATTGCTCTTGATGTAGTCCTCGAGCCCCTTTACGTTCTTGGGCGTAAACAGGTTATCGAGCGCTTCTTTCTTAACGCTTGAGGTGTAGTTCACCTGAATGGGCTCAGTATTGTCGACCGTAAGCACGCCGTCGGTGATCTTAAAGTGGCGCAGCGGAATCAGCGACGCAGGAATCTTAACCGTTACGATATCGCCGGTCTGAGGCTTGCCCTCTTCGGCATGCTGAACAGTGATGACCAGGTTCGCAGCGGCACCAGAAAATGTGTAGGTGTCGACATTGCCTTCGGTCTTCTTTGTCGGCTTGTCAAACGTCGTACCGTTATACACGACAGACGTAAAGTCGTCGACCTGCATAAAGTCGCCCAGCCTATCGGTAAACGTGATGTAGCCGGACTCATGCTCGCCATAACCGTCATGGACTTCTGTCGGGGAACCAGTCTTGATAATGCTTCCCGAGATCTCTTCAAAGATCTTCTCGAGTTCAGCGGCGCTGGTTGCCGACTTGTAGTAATTGGCGTTTTCTGCGCGCGCACCAAAGTTGATGGTCCATCCGCGCCAGATAGAAATGCTGGATGAGGCGGCAGGATAGTTGCTCGACACGGCATGCATGAACTTATTCTCTTTGCTTGTGCCATCAACCGTGGGGTCGGCACTGGGGTTTACGCCGCTAAAGATACCGATCGTATAAATGTCGGCACCTTTATCCTTGATCTTCTTGGCGCTGTTGATAGCGTCATTGGCAACCTTGTTCTCGAATCCGTCCCAACTCGTGGGCGAGCCATCGGTGAAGAAGACAACGACCTTCTTGGCATCAGCACGCCCAGACGAAATGCCCTCGGCCAGCTGTAAGCCATAATCGGCTCGCGTGGCGCCAGCGGGACTGATGGAGTCGATCGTACTCTTAAGGCTCTCCGCGTCCTCGCCCTTGCAGAGCGTCAGCTTCTTCATGGTCTGCGAGTAGTTATAGCCGTTTTCATCCCTGTCGTTGCCGACCGTGGTAGACCTCTTTGTTCCCGCAAACTTTACGATGGCAACCTGATGCTGCTTGGATTCATCTGTGATGCTTTGGTTTTGCGTGGCGATGGTGTCAATAAAGCGATTGGCGGCCGTCTTCAGCGCGTCAATACGCTTGGTATGGTCGTTTGTACTCATCTCATCATCCATCGAGCCTGAAGCGTCCAGCACCATCACGATGTCGAGCGGCTTGCCGGAAACCGTCGTATCGGATGTCGAGGAAATAGCAGACAGCGTGGTCAGGAAATCTGAATCTCCGTTCTCGATTGCCTTGACCGTCTTGTCGGTCCAGATTCGGCCGACGTTTTGAGTTGTCACTTTCTTGCCTTCATAGCCACCGGCCCAGAACTTCCAGTAGTTGCTGGTGTCAGGGTCGACGACCTTTCCGGTCATTGTCGGTCCGTCCATTCCGGTGCTGGACCTGGCGTTGGCCTCGGGCAGCATGGCAAATGCTGCAGCCGGCAACACCAACACTACGGCCAGTATCACCGCCAAGAGACCCCTCGTGTACCTACTCATCGCGTCTCCCTTCTCGCGGTCTCAAACCTTGCATTAGCCTAAAGTTACGGAATGAGACACAATTTGAGCAGGTGACACACGTTCCGGATTCGGTTTTGAACGTGAGACAAATGTCTCACCAAAGTTGAGACACGAGGGTTTTCGCAGGAAAACAGGTGCGACTCAAGATCGACGGCCAAAATCGCCCGTTTTCTTCCACCCCCGAGGGAGTGACCGATGGCGCTCGCCACGAAATTGGCCCATCTACTACGTTTGACTCGATACCCCCGACCATACCCGCTTTTCATGCAAAATCGCAGGCGTTCTACCTGCGGTTTTGGTTTTACGGTTTTCAGTACGGTCGGAGGTTCGCTATCCAGCCCCGTAAACCGGCATAGTTTTGTTAACGGCAGCCTAACCGCGCGTTTAAGCGCGGGGCCGGTGGGGCATTTTTGCCCCACCGGCCCCTATTCCAGCGCTATTCCGGCTTGGTTTCTACCGTGGGAGTCTTGTCCGCCGCGACTGGAGTGCGCGCGGTGTCCATAGTCAGGCAGTGCTTGGGGCAGCTCTCGATGCACTCGCCACACACCACGCAAGCGTACGGGTCGATCGACCAGGTACCACCCTTGCGATCGACCGCAAGCGCGCCCGCCGGGCAGCGACGCGCACACATACCGCAGCAGATGCACACGTCCATATCGTTGACGATATGCCCGCGCAGGCGCTCGGGCGCCGTCAGCTCCTCCTGCGGATAGCACACCGTGACCGGCTGCTTGACCATAGAGCCCAAGGCCGTCTTGGCAAATGTCAGCAAACTCATGCCGCGCCTACCTTTCCGTGCAACTAATGCAGGGGTCGATGGTCAGGATAATCATGGGCACGTTGGCAATGAGCACGCCCTGCAGCGCATGCGTCAGGCCCGCCAGGTTTTGCGACGTCGGCGTGCGCACACGGAAACGGTCCAAATTCTTGGTGCCGTTACCGCGCACATAGTAGTACGCCTCGCCGCGCGGCTGCTCAATCACAACCTCGCCGCGCGCGCCATCGGCTGGCGTAAGCTTGGTACGCCCGCCGATGCCGTCGTGCGGAATCTTGCCCACAAGCTCCTTAATGATGTCCATGGCCTGCGTGACCTCGGCACAGCGCACCTGGCAGCGGGCATAGCAGTCGCCATCGGTAGCAACGATGGGCTCAAACGCAGCCAGGTCCGCATAGGCACCGTCGCCAAACATGCGCACGTCGTAATCCACGCCCGAGGCGCGCCCAAACGGACCGACCATCGACAGGTCCAACGCGTCCTTCTTGCTGATCACGCCCACGCCATGCAGGCGCTCGCCACAGCTGTCGTCGTCCAAAAAGGTATGCACCAGGGCCTCGTAGTCGGGGCGCATGGCATCGAGCGTCTGGACAATGCCCGCCAGCTCGGAGTCCTCAATGTCATGCTTAAGGCCGCCGATCTCGTTAATCGACAGAATCACGCGACCGCCACACGTGCTCTCAAAGATCTTGAGAATCTGCTCGCGCAGGGTCCACGAACGATAGAACAGCGCCTCGAAGCCAAAGGCATCGGCGAGCAGGCCCAGCCACAGCAGGTGCGAGTGAATGCGCGAAAGCTCATGCAAAATGGTACGGATATACCGCACGCGGCCGGGCACTTCGATGTCGAGCATGCGCTCGCAGGCGCTGGCATAGCCGCAGCTGTGACCCACGGCGCAAATACCGCAGATGCGCTCGGCGATGTAGCCAAACTGGTGCATGTCACGCTTTTCAGTGAGCTTCTCGAGTCCGCGGTGCACAAAGCCGATCTGCGGAATTGCCTCGATAACGCGGTCGTCCTCAAGCACCAGGTCCAGGTGAAGCGGCTCGGGCAGCACCGGGTGCTGCGGGCCAAACGGAATAACGGAGCGATGTGCCATGGACCTTACGCCTCCTTTTTCTGCTTATCGCGGGCGGCTTTGGCGGCAAGCGCCGCGCGAACCTTGGCCGCTTTCTCGGGATCCATGGCGGCGAGCTTTGCCTCCATCTCGGCAGCCTTGAGCGCGGCCTTGGCGGCAGCCTCGTCATGCTGAGCATCGGAGCCGGCAGCCGCAGTGGGCTGAGCGACGGCAGCGCCCGCAGCATCGCCAGCGCCCTCCCCCGCAGCGGCCGCGGCAGCGGCGGCCTTCTCGGCCGCGGCTTTGCGCACCTTGGCCTCGGCAGCGGCACGGACCTTCATGGCCTTCTCGCGCGCAGCCTTAACCTCGGGCGTGATGACGCTCATGGGCTCGGCAGTCGAGACCTGGTAGAAAAAGCCCTTAAAGTCAATCTGCATGTCGGTAATGGCAAGCCCAAACAGGTCGTGTGCCTCATTTTCAAACGGGAACACCGCAGGGTAGTACGAGCTGATGGATGGAATCTCCTGGTACTGGTCGATACCATCGACTACCAGGTTCTCAATCGCATAACTGCCGTCCTGCGCGATCTGCTCCTGGGCAGCACGAACGTTGATGAACGTATAGACCAGGCGATACGTGCCGTCGTCCACATTGCGCTCGGCGTGCATCTGTACAAAGCGGGCACCGGCACCCTTGAGCGCCTGGACATGCGACAGCAGCGCATCGAGCTCGACGGTGGTATAGAGTGCCTTTTGCATTACTCGGCCCCCCTTGCAGCGGCGGACGCGGCGGGCGTCCCAGCAGGTGCGTCGCCAGCGGCAGGCGCGTCGCCGGCCTCAGCCGCGGCCACAAATCCGTCCTCGCCCAGCTCAACGCCGCCATCCCAGGTAGCAGCACCGCCCACGGTAAGCGGGTCGCCGCCGGCGCGCATCACGGCCTCCTTCTGGTCCAGAATGCCGCACGCCTCCACGATGGCGTCGATCACCGTCTCGGGGCGAATGGCGCACCCTGGCGCGTACACATCCACGGGAATCGCGCGGTCCACGCCACCGATCACGTTGTACGCATCGCGGAACACGCCGCCCGAGCACGCGCAGATGCCGCACGCCACCACGCACTTGGGCTCGAGCATCTGGTTGTAAATCTGGCGCACGACGGGCAAGTTCTGGGCGTTGACCGACCCCGTCACCAAAAAGATGTCCGCATGTTTGGGGTTGCCGGTGTTGACCACGCCAAAGCGCTCCGCATCGAACAGCGGCGTGAGCGAGGCCAGCACCTCGATATCGCATCCGTTGCAGCTCGAGCCGTCGTAATGAATAACCCACGGCGAGCGCGACATTTTATGATCCATGGATGCCGCCTCCTAAATAAACACGTCGACGAGGATGGGCATAAGGTTGAGCAGGCCAAACACCAGCGCCACACCCCAGCCGAGCTTAAAGCAGCTGCGCCAGGTGCTACGGGCGAAGGTGTTATCGATCAGTACCTCGACAAAATACGTCATGACCATAACGACCAGGGCGACGACCCAGCTCACCGGGTTGTCCCAAACAAAGAACATGCCCACCCACATCAAAAACAGCGCGGTCTCGCACCAGTGCATAAGGGTCATCTTGGCCAGCGTGCCGCCGCTCATCTCGGTGGCGACGCCCTGGACGATCTCCTGATGCGCGTGATGCGAGTACGAAAGATCGAACGGCGACTTGCGCAGTTTGATGGTAAGCACCGCGAGCAGTGCGAGGAAGATGGGCGCGCTGTACACGATGATGGGGGCCGGCTGCCCCGTCACGGCGATGGAATCGAAGCTATCGGTGGCAAGGTACAGGCCCACACTCATCAGCAAAACGGCGGGCTCGTAACTCATGACCTGCAGCAGCTCGCGGTCGGCGCCGACCTGGGCAAACGGGCTTTGCGTCGAGGCGGACGCCAGCACCACAAAGATCGCAGCGAGGGTAACCATAAAGGCGCATAACAGTGTGTTGGAACCCGACACAAAGATGCCGCCGCCCACCACGGTAAAGACGAGCGCGCACGCCATGTAGGTATCGTCCACGGTGTTTACGCTGGCAGGGGCTTTGCGCAGGAGCTTGGCTACATCGTAGAACGGTTGCAGCAGACGCGGTCCCACGCGGCCCTGCATGCGGGCGGACAGCTTGCGGTCGATGCCGTCGATCAGGCCACCAGCCAAAGGCGCCAGCAGGGCAAACGCCACGGTGCCTATAAAGATGCCTACGACACCCGAGCCTTCGAAATACTTGCCGCGCAGCACCGAGGGCTCGCCCATGGCGAGCGTATCGGGACCAATCCATGCGCAGCATAGCAGCGCGAACAGAATGATGCTACAGCACACGATGCTGCCCGCGGGGCCAATACGCTTCTCGCCAAAGGCGTCCTCCAGGTACCAATTGCGCTTTTCGGCCTTCACCTCGTGTCCCATCGAGCCGCGGAAATGACGGTAATTGTCGGTTCCCACGCCCGAAAGATATACGTTTACGTGCGGTTTGTTGCTCACGCGGAATGAAGTCAGCAGCACCACGGCGATAAAAGCCACGATAACCACCATTAGATACATGGCATCCTTGCCAATAACATACGGCACGCGGCCAAACACCATGGCCAAGTAAGGCGACACCAGACCGCTCGAGATAATCGGGAACGCTACACAGCACAGAATCAGCAGCGCGGCGATAGTGTTGAGCGCTATCCATTCGGTCTTATGGACATTGCCCTCCACGTTTTCGGCCGTAGAATCCACGCCCGAGAGCTTGGCGAGCCACTTGCCCCAGAAGAAGAACGTCGCGGCCGAGCCAAAGGCCAGCACCATGATCATGAGCACATTACCGGTCTGCGCAAACGCCACCAGGGCGCCCCACTTAGACACGAGCATGCCAAACGGCGCCACGAACATGCCCATGATACCCAGCATCATCAGGCGCGTCAGGTGCGGCATGCGGCTGAACATGCCGTCCATGTCCTCGATATTGCGGCTGCCGATATGATGCTCGGCCGTGCCCACGCACAGGAACAGCAGCGACTTTGCCACCGTATGGAACAAGATTAAGAAGATGGCGGCCCACACGGCCTCGGGCGCGCCGACACCCAGGCAGGCACTGATGAGGCCCAGGTTGGAAATGGTGGAGTACGCGAGCACACGCTTGGCATTGCTCTGCGAGATGGCCATGAGGGCGGCGAGCAAAAACGTGATGGCGCCCACGCTCGTGACCATAAAGCCGGTCACGGGATAGGTGGCGTACAGCGGGCTCAGCTTGACCATCAAAAACACGCCGGCCTTGACCATGGTGGACGAGTGCAGCAGGGCGCTCGTGGGCGTGGGGGCGACCATGGCGCCGAGCAGCCAGGTGTGGAACGGCATCTGTGCGGCCTTGGTAAGCGCGGCGATCGACAGCAAGACGACCGGCAGCACCAGCAGCGCGGATTGCGCGGTTCCGGCGCCGGAAAGCTCGATCATGCCCGAGATGGTCAGCGGTACGCCGTTGACGTGCAGGAACATAAGGCCCGCCAAAAACGCGATGCCGCCCAGCATGTTGAGGATGATCTGGGTAAAGGCGTTTTTGATGGCCTCGGGCGTGCGCGTATAGCCAATCATAAGAAACGAGCACACGGTGGTGATTTCCCAGCCGCAGAACAGCCACTCCAGGTTGTCGCTCGTCACGATGACGAACATGGCCGAAAGGAACAGGAACATAAGCGCCAGGAACTGCGGGCGTCGGTCGGGCGCGGTCTGCCCACGCAGCGCGGCCTCGTGCTCATCGTGCGCCTGGAAGTCCTTCATGTAGCCCAGGGCATACACGCAGATCAGGCTGCCGACAATGCCGACGGCGAGCACCATGATCACGCTCATATAGTCCAGGTAGAGCGGCGTGGCGGTGACGACCTCGGCCGTGGGCAGCGTCATGGCAGCGAAGGCAACCGAACCCACCAGCTGCACCACGCCGAGCACACCGGTAAGCGCGTTCCTATATTTGAACGCGTTGTACAGGATGACGACGCACAGAATTACGTCGATGACGGAGCTGATGATCGAGAGCACATGCGAGGTGCCGGGGGCAACCTCAAAGCCCTGCGGACCCGTGCCAAAAAATAAGACGGCAACTACAACGGTCACCGCCATAATAATGCCGGAGCCTACAAGCCCTACCGCATCGCGGACTCGGTCACTGCGCGCGAGCAGCATGCCCATCGCCGGTACCAGCGGAAACAGGGTAAGGAAATACAGTAGCGTCATACCATCACTCCCCCATGCAAAAACGCTGCAATTATTTAACGTTATAGCTCAAATTGGGAGTTCAGGCGGCAGGTTTTCGGTCAACTGGGGAGTTTTAGGCGTATGGGGTAAGGGCATGTCCGCTTTGGAGTAGAGAGGCAACGCTCCCCCTCTCGTAGCGGCGGGCGCACGGGCCACTGCGCGCGGTTTATTGACCACTTTGAAGGATGTCCCGATAGACTCGCGGCGGTCCAAAAGGTTGGCGCGGCAAGAAAAATGCGCCCCTGCGGACGCACCATCCCGTTCGCTATTCCGCCTTTTTAACGCGCGGTTTACGACCCCGCGGCTTATCGACCAAGGCGGCCTCGCCACCGTCGCGATACTGTCGGCACCAAGCTTTAACCGAAGACTCGCTGGGGATCTTGTGCTTGACCATGACCTCACGCACCGTCAGACCATGTTCCAAGCGGTCCTTAACCACGGCAAGCTTAACGTCAAACGAGTATGTGTGGTGATGAGAGCCCGCATTGAGAACGGCGTCGGCGCCGCCCACGGCATACGCACGGGCCCACTGACGGGCTGTGGCCTGGGGGATGCCAAGCTCTGCGGCGAGCGCGCGATGGCCGACCCCTTCTTGGAGGATCTCGACAGCGCGCTGCCTAATCTCGGGCGCATGCGTGCGAGTCCTTGTTGTTTCTGACATACCTGCCACTTCTACTTCTTAGCCTTAAACGTTAAATTGCTTTCTTACGTGCAAGTTAGATAGTAGCATTTTACTGTTTGCTCAAAGCAGTTAATTAAAATAGACGCGGCGCTATCTGGGAATTTGACACCAATTTACGACATTTCTTTATTGATTATTTACGCTGGTAACTAGCTCGCAGCTAATCGTCATTCGCTTGCCAGCAAAATTGGCATCTCTTTATGTCCTTTGGAATAGAGGATATAGTTATTAACCCCTCCTCCAATAATTTTGAGCAGTCTGCAAGGCAGTAGACGCCTCACTCCCCATGATTAGCGCGCATTGTCGTCCACCGGGGCAAAACAAAAAGGGCGGGACCTGCTGCGCTTGCAGGCCCCGCCCCGATTGACACCCGATGGGACGCGGCCGGGCGAGACAGATCCGTGCTACCGCCCCACCTGGCCGCGATGTTCAACTACAGCTCGTTGGCCGCGTGATATGCCGTGCGAATGGCGTTCGCAATGTCGGCGGTGCGCTCGCCCGAGCAGTCGCCCACACAGGTCACGGGCACCGTAACGCCATCCAAGTCAAACGCGTTGGCCTTGGAACCGACGGCCATCACCACGTAATCGCAGGCGATCTTCACCGGCTCCTCGGCGCCGTCATCGGCAGTGCGAATGGCCTCCACACCCTCATCGGTAATGGCGGTCAGACGGGTCTTCACGTGCTGCTCCACGTTGTGCTCTGCAAAGTCGCTCATAATCAGCGGCAGAATGGTCTCGGACTCGCCTGCGGCAATCTTGTCGAGCATCTCCACGATCGCCACTTCGCAGCCGTGCTGCAGCAGGTACTCGGCAGTCTCGGTGCCCACCAGGCCACCGCCAATGACGGCGACGCGGCCCGTAAGCTCCACCTTGCCGGCCAGCACGTCCCAGCTCGAGACGACCTTCTTAGAATCGGCACCCGGAACGGGGATGACCACGTCGTGCGCGCCCACAGCCACAATCGCGGCGTCGGCGGCGTTGAGGTCCTCAGTGGTAGCGACGTGGTTGAGCTCAACCTTCACGCCCAGGCCGGGCAGAATCTTCTCGTAATACTCGACCGAGCGCATGATTTCGTCCTTGCGCGGAGGCGCGGCCGCCAGCACAATCTGGCCGCCCAGATGATCGCTCGCCTCGTAGACGGTCACGTCGTAGCCGCGCTTGGCCGCCACGCGCGCGGCCTCCAGACCGGCAATACCGCCGCCCACAACGGCGATCTTCTTGTCGCCCTCGCCCGGCTTAATGGCGATGGTAGCCTCGTCGCCGTTCTCGGCATTGAGCACACACGAGATGTACCTGCGGTTTTGAATCGCATCGACGCAGCCCTTGTTGCAGTTGAGGCACTCGCGGATGGGTTCGCCCGTGGCGGCCTTCAGCGCAATGTCGGGGTCGCACATGAGCGAGCGGCCATAGGCGATGATATCGGCTGCGCCGTCTTCCAGAATCTTCTCGCCAGCCTCGACCGAGACAACACGGCCCACAGTTGCCACCGGCACGGAGACCAGGGACTTGACGCGCTCGGCCACGGGCAGCGTCCAGTTGTAGGGCATGGCGCCCATGGACGGAATGGTGTCGCCCATATTGCCGGTGTGGTTGGCCTGTGCAACCTGGATCATATCGATGCCCGCGCCCTCGAGCAGCTTGGCAAACTCGCAGGCCTCGTCGGGCTGCAGGCCGCCCTTGCCACGCGGCGTGCCATCGGGGTTCTCCATGATCACGGGGAGCTTATACTCCACCATCAGCTGCGGCGCGGCTTCCTTGATGGCAGCGACGACCTCCAGCGCGTAGCGAACGCGGTTCTCAAACGAGCCACCGTACTCGTCGGTTCGCTTGTTGAGGATCGCGGAGCACAGCGAACCCACCAGGCGGTCGCCGTGGACCTCGATGGCATCGATGCCGGCCTGCTGCGCGCGAGCGGCCGAGGCAGCGATGGCCTCCTTGATCTGGGTGAGCTGCTCTACGCTCGCCTCGTTCACAAAGTGCTGCATGTCGTGGTGCAGCTTGGCGTATGCCTGCTTGCGGATCTCGTTGGACTCGGCCATCTTGGCGGCAAAGGTCTCCTCGTCGCCGGCGGCCTTGGCCTCCTGCGCGGCTTTGGCTGCAGCCATGGAGCCCATGACCATGCGGCCGACACCGGGCACGTCGTACTCGGGGTGGAACAGCTGCAGCGCGACCTTGGCACCGTGCTTGTGGACGGCGTCGGCCAGTGCCTTAAACGTGGGGATCTGGGCGTCGGTTGCCAGCTTGGGCGTGGGGCTTGCGGTCATGACGGGAGCGACGTCGCCGATGACGATGTAGCCCACGCCGCCACGGGCCAGGCGCTCGTAAAAAGCCAGGCTGCGCTCGCCGATGGAACCGTCGCGCTCCTCATAGCCGGTGGTCAGCGGCGGGAACATAATGCGATTCTTGAGCTCAAGGGGGCCAACCGTAATGGGCTGGAGCAGCTTGGACGCAGGTACGGTCATGGACATTCCTCTCTTGTAGACGCGGCGGCGATGGTGCCGCGTAGTTGTCTAGAGGATATGGCATGGGGGTACAGCGGCACAACGAAAATCGGCGAATATCAGGTGGCGGCAGGCGGATGGGGCGGGGCGGGGCGTCGGTTTGTCTCAATCTGTAACAGCTACCCAGCAAAACCGGGTCTTACTGTTACAGATCGAGATATTCCTCTCGACCCATCCTCAACAATCTAAATCTGTAACAGCTAGACCCACTTTTGACCCCTACCTGTTACAGATCAAGACAATAGAAACCATCCCAACAAAACGTCTCGATCTGTAACATCTATCGACCAAAACCGGCCCTAGGCGTTACAGATCGAGACAAACCAAACCGGGCTTCCGAATAATCTTGATCTGTAACAATTAGACGACAAAAATCGCTCCTCGTGTTCCAGATTTAGACAAACGGAGGCTGGCGTGCTGGTTTGTCTCGATTTGTAACGGCCAGACGTCCAAATCGGGTCCATCTGTTACAGATCAAGATATTGTTTGAGAAGCTGCGGACCGTACCGAAAACACGATCCCGGAATAACAAAAAAGCTCGTCGGCTAGGCCGACGAGCTGCAAGTTCTTGGTCGCGGGGGCAGGATTTGAACCTACGACCTCCGGGTTACGGATATGGCGGGCCGTCAAACAGCGATTGGACTAAAGCCGGGCCTTCCACAGTGTTTAGTCCTATAAACAGTCCAACATCTTTATTTCTAGTCGTTAGATTGGACTAAAATGACTTTGATTTCGGTATTTAGTCGTATCTTACGACTAAATACCAGCCACGAGACCGTTGGGAGCGATCTTGTACTACAGCGATCACGACGTCCTTGAACTCATCGCCCGTATCGAGAAGCCCTACGAGAGCGTGGTTATCGAGCTCAAGGAAGCGAAAAACGACTTCAGTTTCAAGAACCTCGGGAAGTACTTCTCCGCCCTGAGTAACGAAGCGGTCCTGCGCGGGAAACAAGACGCCTGGCTCATCTTCGGTATGGACAACGACAAGGTCGCATGCGGAACCGCTTACCGAGAAGGAAATCCGGCCAACCTTAGATCGGGACTGCGGACGATTTCTTGGACCGTTACGCGGCCCTTCCCAGCGCGGCGCGGAACTCGGCCGGCGTGCGGCCGCCGAGCGCATCGCTGCGCCTCTCCGTATTGTATCG